>JBEAMT010000067.1:0-3443 GCA_041165825.1 Actinomycetota bacterium
GATCCTGCTTACAAGGCCTTCGAAGATAAGGTCAACATTGCGATGAAGACAACTGATCGCAAGAAGCAAGCAGCAATGTGGAAAGAACTAGATGCATATGCAATGAAGCAGATGTGGGTATTGCCAACAACATTTGGTAAGGCTCAGGAAGTTTGGGGCTCACAGCTCGCAAACGTCTTCTTCTGGGTACCACAAGGTAACCCTGCATACGGAAAGATCTGGATTAACAACTAATCCAAATCTTTACCTGCAAGCGCTTTAATTAGCGCAAATAGCAGTAGAGAAAGGTACTTCCGGCGTTAAGCAATTGGCGCCGGAAGTACCTTCTTACTGGTAGGTTCAATTTAATAAGAATTTAGCGAGATGGAGGATTGACGAAGATGTTGAAGTTCATCGGACGTCGCGCAATTTTTGCCGCATTTACAATCCTTATCGTCTCGGCTGTTGTCTTTGGAATTTTCTCACTTCTCCCATTTGATCCCGCCGCCCTTACTTGTGGTCAGCGCTGTACAGATCAGATTGTTGAGGCAAACCGTGTTCGCCTAGGTTTTGATAAGCCAATTTATGAGCAGTACTGGCTTTTCCTGTCCGGAATTTTTCTAGGACGCACATACGGGGCTGGAAGTGCGGCTTTTACCTGTCCAGCACCATCATTCGGGTATTCATTTAATGAAAATGCTTGCGTTACCGACATGATCGTTGAGGCTCTACCAATTACGATCAGTCTTGCGATCGGAGCACTTTTGCTATGGCTCACAGTCGGAATTGGCCTAGGAATTGTTGCCGCTAAATTTAAGAATCGTTGGCCAGATACAAGTTCGTCCGTTTTTGTACTTCTTGCCACTTCGCTACCTACTTTCGTGACCGGCTTAGCGCTCTTGATTTGGGTATCTATCAAGTGGAAGTTGATTCCTTTATCACTTCAGGGATATACCTCGATCTTCGATAATCCATTTAAATTTGTCGAATACTTCATCTTGCCTTGGATCACATTGGCGATCGCTTACGCCGCTATTTATACCCGCTTTACTCGCGCCGCACTTCTTGAAACTTTGGGAGAAGATTACATCCGCACTGCTCGTGCTAAAGGGGTGGGAGAACGCGTTGTATTTTTCAAACACACTCTACGTGCGGTGCTCGCTCCACTAATCACTTTAGCTGGCCTTGACTTTGCAGGTCTTGTTGGAGGCGCAATCATTACCGAAACGATATTCAACCTTCCAGGACTTGGTCGCCTCACACTTCGGTCGGTTTATGAATTCGATCTATCTGTAGTACTAGCAACAACAATTTTGGCGGCAGTTGTTGTCATTATGATGAATCTAATTGTTGATTTGTTTTATGCAGTGCTAGATCCACGGGTTCGCATCACATGAGCGAACTTCTACGCATCGAAGATCTGCATGTCTCATTTAAGACTGATGATGGCCTAGTCCGCGCCGTTGATGGCGTTTCGCTAACTCTCAAAGCCGGTGAAACGGTTGCTATTGTCGGTGAATCTGGTTCTGGTAAAACGGTTACTAGCCTTTCGGTGATGGGCCTTCATAAAAAAGGATCAGCCCAGATCTCGGGTTCAATTTCGCTAAACGATGGCGGCACCTTTAAGGACGTTGTTTCGTTAAACGATGATCAAATTCGCGATATCCGCGGACGCGCAGTTGCGATGATTTTCCAAGATCCAATGTCTTCACTTCACCCTTATTACAAAATCGGCAACCAGCTAGCTGAGGCTTATTTGGTACACAATCCAGGTAAGAAGAAAGAAGCGATGGCCCGCGCGATTGAGATGCTTGATCTAGTTGGAATTCCTGAGCCAGCAAAGCGCGCAGTTGAATTTCCGCACCAGTTCTCAGGCGGTATGCGACAGCGCGTAATGATCGCGATGGCGCTCATGAACTCACCACAAATCTTGATCGCCGATGAACCAACAACTGCGCTAGATGTAACGGTGCAGGCTCAGATCTTGGCGCTACTTTCAAAGCTCAAGAAAGAATTTAATATGGGTATCTTGTTGATTACCCACGACCTTGGCGTCGTTGCGCAGGTGGCAGATCGCGTTAACGTTATGTATGCCGGTCGCATCGTTGAAGAAGGTTCAGTAGATGACATCTTCTACTCACCTCTTGCGCCATACACACTCGGTCTTCTGAAATCAGTTCCACGCGTTACCGCAAATAACGATCGCCTCAAGGCGATCCCAGGACAGCCACCGTCGCTGATCAATTTGCCAGTTGGTTGCCCATTTGCACCACGTTGTGAATACAAGCAGCACTCATCCGAAGCTGGTTGCAACACAACCAAGCCAGCATTGATCGGCACATCAGATACCCATCGCTCTCGCTGCCATATTCCAGAAAGTCTTCGTAGAGATTTATTCGGAAAAGAGATTAAGGAGTTACAGGCATGAGCGATGTAATTCTTAAGGTGGATAATCTCGTTAAACACTTTCCTACCGGTAAAGGCAAGCGCGGAGAAAAAGAAGTAGTAAAGGCTGTCGACGGAATTTCCTTTGAGCTAAAAGCAGGCGAAACACTTGGGTTAGTAGGTGAATCCGGTTGTGGCAAGACAACCGCTGGCCGCACAATCTTGAAGTTAACCGAACCTACTTCTGGCAAGTTAATCTTCGAAGATCAAGACATCACTGATTACAGTGCAACAAAGATGCGTGCAATCCGTGCTCAGATGCAGATAATTTTCCAGGATCCATACTCTGCCCTAAATCCCCGTCAGACTATTGGCAAGATTATTTCGGCGCCATTTGAAATCCAAGGCATTACTCCACCCGAAGGAACCAAGACTGCCGTACAAAACTTAATGGCGCGCGTTGGCTTAAACCCAGAGCACTACAACCGCTACCCACACGAGTTCTCAGGCGGACAGCGCCAGCGCATCGGTATTGCTCGCGCAATCGCTCTAAAGCCACGTTTTATCGTCGCCGACGAACCAGTTTCAGCACTAGATGTTTCGATTCAAGCCCAGGTAATTAACTTGCTTGAAGATCTCCAAGAAGAAGAGAAGATCTCGATGGTCTTTATCGCCCACGATTTATCTGTGGTGCAACATATTTCAGATCGCGTTGCAGTTATGTACCTCGGCAAGATGATGGAGATTGCAGCAACTGCTGATCTATATGCCAAGCCGCGCCATCCTTACACAACAGCGCTTTTATCTGCGGTGCCGCTGCCAGATCCACGATCTGAGCGCACTCGCGAACGCATCATCTTGACCGGAGATCTACCTAGCCCAATTAACCCACCATCGGGTTGCGTCTTTAATACCCGTTGTTGGAAGGCGCAAGATAAGTGCCGCACCGAAGTACCTCAGTTGGTACAGCTCGGTGCATCTCAAGTGGCTTGCCACTTCCCTGAGAACTAGATTTAAAGCCAGGGATTAATTACAACTTTTCCTGATTGTGGTGACATTGACATCTGCATCGCTTCATC
>JBEAMT010000068.1:0-3502 GCA_041165825.1 Actinomycetota bacterium
TGTGTCATCAGGGATTAACTTGGCTGCGCGAAGTTGGCGAAGTCTGGTGCGAATACGGATCGCTAGTTCGCCAGCGGCTTTACGAGTAAAGGTAAGGCCAAGTATTTGATCAGGGCGGGCAAAACCATTGGCAACTAAGTAAATTACGCGCGCTGCCATGGTTTCGGTCTTACCTGAACCAGCACCTGCAATTACAACTGCTGGCTCAAGCGGATTTGTTGCAATAGAAATAATTGCGCTTTGTTCGGCAGTTGGTTGGTAAACCTTGGCGCCGACTTTCTGCAGCGCGGCAGCGATATCTTGCGGGGAGTATTTCTCGATCATTCGATCACCGTGCGGCCCTGGCTCTGGATCGGACAACAGGCCTTAACTACGCAGTTTTCACACATAGTGTTGATCCGCGCCTGGAATTTTTCGGCACCCATGCCTTCAGCAATTTCTTCGATCTTGGCTTTAACTTCGACTTCATCGATCTTGTACTGCTGACGAGTGGTGACCTTTACAGAATCTTTTGCTAGGTAAACGAGTTCGGCGCCTGAAGAAGATGTAGTTGATAACTTCTTTTCAAAGCCGTCGAGAGCAACTGCTAATTGATAGCAAGCAAGTTGGAGATTCTCTTTCGCTTTTTCAGCGGTGATCTGGGTCTTGCCGGTCTTGAAATCAATAACATAATGGTTGCCATCAGAGTCAACTTCAATGCGGTCGACGCTACCGCGAATTTCTGCACGGCCAACTTGAATCTTAAAGTTAAGTTCGGCGCCAACTACGTCGCGAGTTGTGGCGGCGTGGTAACGACTAAAGCGCTCGAGCATCTTTACCGCGCGCTTAAGGGAAGAGTTACTGATCCAGCCTTCAGTTGGGTCGATTAGCGACCAAGATGATTCGAGCTTTGCAATTAAATCAGTTTCAGAGATCGATGGATCTTCAACTTTAATCCGTGCAAATTCGTGAATTGCTGAACCTAAAATCTGCGCTGCTGAATCTCCATTTGTTCCACCACTGCGTTCAAGGAACCACTTAACACCGCATTCGGTAAAGTTTTCGGCACCTGATGGTGAAACCGGAACTAATTCATCTGCCGCAACTACTGTCTCAGTTGATGAAATAGGAAGAGATCCGGTCCAATGTGCTGGATCTGCTGATGTAATTTGAGATTGAGAGAGCGTCTTCAAAATTGATGCGGCAGTCTGAGCTCTGTCACCACTGAGGTTTTGCCGCAGAGTTGCAACAAGTGCCGATGTTGTAAGGGGGCGTGGAACTTTTGTGATCACTGGAGTATCGAGATCACCGGTGTTATCAAGCTCTTCAAAATATGCAGAAGGTTCGTCATCTTCGCGTTGCACGGCTGTGACGATTAAAGCCTGGCGGGCACGGGTTACAGCTACATGCAGCAGGCGACGCTCATCTTCGGCAAGTGCAGCGGCGGCAATTAAATCGAGTTCTAGGCGCGCTAAATCACCATGGCGTTCGCGTTCTACAAGTCTTTCGCTGCCAAGCAACGAACTGCGCTGGCGCAAGTTTGGCCATACACCTTCTTGCAGTCCAGCAACTGCAACAACTTCCCATTGACGCCCCTTGGCAGAGTGCACGGTAAGAATTTCAACAACATCAGGACGTACACCTTGCGCGGTAATGATGTCACCGACGATTGATTCGCGCGATAGCTCGTCAAGGAATGCTGATGGTTTGGAGTATGGAAAGCGCTCAGAGAAGCGTTGCGCCGAATCAAAGAGTTGGATCATCGCATCGAGATCGCGATCAGCTGCAGCGCCACGGTTACCACCCCGAAGTGCGGTGTTGCGCCAAGCAGTACTTAACTTTTCATTATCGCTAGTTTTTGCGTTATCCCAAATAGCCCAAAGTA
This sequence comes from Actinomycetota bacterium, assembly GCA_041165825.1. Classification (GTDB taxonomy): domain Bacteria; phylum Actinomycetota; class Actinomycetes; order Nanopelagicales; family Nanopelagicaceae; genus Planktophila. The sequence continues at coordinate 1,865 of JBEAMT010000068.1, forward strand.
AATCTTCAGGTCGGGCATCTTTCTTGGTTAAGACTTTACGAGCTGCTATTAGAAGTTCGTGAACGCGAGTCAGTGCCGCGCTTTCTTCGATATTTATCTCGCCCTTATCAATGGCATCGATTAAGAGTTGTGTTCCACCACGAGTATCGGTGGCATCATCGCGCGCCGCCAATAAAGAGGTGCGAATACGTCGTAAGGATATTGAATCCGATCCCCCGAATTCGGATAGCAATAAACGTTCGCAGGTATCTAGGTTTAGCGGTTGATCTCCGGTTGCGACGCGCGCCATGAGAATAAATGGTGCGATTGCGGGATTTGTGGAGAGCGCTTCAAGATCTCCGGCAACTGGAATTGAAACTTGTGCAAAGGCGCGACGCAGCGCACTTGCTTGCGTGCCAGCAGAGCGCAAGATCACCGCCATCTGCGAATAAGGAATTCCGTGCATTAAATGTGCGCGTTTGAAGAGGTATGCGATGTATTGGGCTTCTTCGGATTGCGAATTTAGGCGAGCGGTGGTGAAAGGGTTATCTAGCGCTGGTTTGGCGCTGTAGGTGCAGGTGCGAGTGCGCGTACTAGAGGGTGCGCGGAACTGTGAAGTTACCTTCTGACCGATATCAAAAATTTCCGCACGAGAGCGATAAGAGTTCTGCAAAAGAATTTCGGTAGCGCCTTTTTCAAGATAAGTATCAACGACCTGCCTTAGACCATCGGGATCGGCGCCGCGGAAGCGACCGACCGCTGAATCGGCATCGTATGCAATTACCAAATCTGGTCCAGATAAGAGATCCAATAACTTTCGTTGTGCAGGATCACTTTCTTGGAATTCATCGACCATGATCGTTGCAAAACGTGCCTGCAACTGTGCTCGCAGCTTTTCATTTTTTTGCAGGTAAGCGATTGCAACGTTAATTAATTCAGATGGATCGATACGCATCTTGGCATCGCCGGCGGTATCTTCGCGGATCGCCATTACCTCTTTATAACGTTGCCAGAAATCAGCAGCTGGTGCCCAGAATTTCTCGCCGACTTTTTCACCGCGCGCTGCAAGTTGTTCAGGTGTTATGCCACGTTCGTTGGCGCGCATAATTAGATCGCGGAGTTCGCGGATAAAACCTTGCGTTAAAAGTGGATTGCCTTTCTTATCTTCGCCATCGTGTAGATCAGTTGGCCATTTGCGGTAACCATCTTGCACATCACCTTCGAGAAGTTGACCGATAAAGTTTTCTTGTTCAGGGCCAGATAAGAGAATTGGTTCGTGGTAGTTATCGCCAGAGTCCATCTTTAAAATCGAATATGCGAGTGAGTGGAAAGTGCGAGCAAGGGGTTCGTGCATCGTCACGGTTGTGCGAAGTGCAATTGCATCGCGGAGTTCAGATGCGCGTTCGCGACCATAAGTAATCAATAGAATTGAATCGGGATCTTGTCCTGCCGCGATGCGCGAAAGCGCTGCTTCAACTAAAACAGATGTTTTTCCGGTACCTGGCCCACCTGCAATTAAAAGAGGTGATCCGCGATGTGCCGCTGCCTTGGCCTGCGTGGCATCTAGCTCCAAAAGCGCAGGCGCAGCGGGTGCGCGAGTGAGCTTTATGGAAGGCGTGGTCATATGAGGTATTGAACCCCACACCACTGACTTTTATT
>JBEAMT010000069.1:0-4844 GCA_041165825.1 Actinomycetota bacterium
CCTGCACCAGGTGCCTTGATTGCTGGGCGGTTGGTTGCAGCTGCTGGTGTTGCTGAAGAGTAAGAAGTAGGAACTTCGTTCTCGTCTAGATCTGTAACTTCGTTATAAGTTGTATCTGACATTTGTTATGGGTCCCTTACTTTGCAATCTGTGAAACTTGGTTGAATACATATGGTGTTGGTGATTGAGCAGCATGTGGGTGCTCAGGTCCTGCGTAAACCTTTAGCTTTGATGCAACCTGCTGGCCGAGGCGGTTCTTTGGGAGCATTCCCTTGATCGCCTTCTCAACCGCGCGAGTTGGGTGCTTCTCAATCAGCTCGCCGTAGACAGTTGAAGTTAAACCACCTGGGAAACCTGAGTGACGGTGTTCGAACTTTGAAAGCGCCTTGTTACCTGAAAGAGCAATCTTTTCGGCGTTGATGATTACAACGAAGTCGCCCATATCCATGTGTGAGGCAAATGTCGGCTTGTGCTTACCGCGAAGAAGAATTGCAGCATGAGTTGCAAGGCGGCCAAGAACTACATCTTGTGCATCGATGACGTGCCACTTACGGACGACATCTCCAGCCTTAGGACTATATGTACGCATGCTTTATTACCTTCTTCGTTTAGTGAGCTTTGATAAATCTGGTGGAACTGCCTTCGGCACCGCATCTGGTGCAGAGGAGGAACTTTACCTTTCATGCGTAGGTCAGGTCAAAATGGCCTATTTCCACGCATAGGCTGCGCCCGCTAATGGTCGAAGATCGGCTCTGGACTCTCATATACCTGGCCATTTGCCCCAAAGACCAAGAATCGGGTGAACCCACGAGTGAACCAGCGATCGTGAGTAACCGATAGAACAGTGCCTTCATATCGATCGAGGGCCTTTTCTAAACTTTCAGCGCTCGCTAGATCTAAGTTATCGGTTGGTTCATCAAGTAACAATAAAGTCGAACCAGAAAGTTCTAGCAATAAAACTTGGAATCGCGCCTGTTGTCCACCAGAAAGTGAAGAGAACTTCTGCTCTGCTTGCTTATCAATTTCATATTTACGAAGCACGCCTTTAGCAGGGCCAAGCTGCAGTGAATATGTTTCCCACAAAATTTCAAGCAAAGTCTTTGATTCAAATTCTGGGTGGGCATGGGTCTGAGCGAAGTAACCGATTTCTACGCGCGCACCAACTTTAAAAGTGCCGCTGTATTTAACGGTTTCATCGCCCGCGATCATGCGCAGGAAATGAGATTTGCCGGTGCCGTTCTTACCGAGAACAGCGATGCGATCGCCGAAGAAAACCTCAAAGTTAAATGGTTCTGTTAAGTTGGCAAGGGATAAGTTTTCAAAGGTAAGTGCGCGTAGCCCAGTGCGGCCACCACGTAAGCCAACCTTTACATCTTGTTCAATTGGCGGTGCCTCTGGCGGACCAATTTCTTCAAACTTACGTAAGCGGGTCTGCATTGCTCGATACTTACTTGCCATATCTGGTGAGATAGCTGCTTGCACTTGCAGGGTCTTAACCAAATCAATTAAGCGCTGGTGTTCTTGCTCCCAACGCAGCAACATTTCGGCAAATCGCTCGTTGCGCGCCTTACGAGCATCGTGCCAAGTAGAAAACTTTCCGCCATGCACCCAGGTGGTGTTTCCATTTACGCCTTGTTCCAGAGTCACAATTCGATTGGCGGTATTTTCAAGAAGTTCGCGATCGTGGCTAACAAAGAGAACGGTCTTCTTAGTTGCACCGATAACTTCTTCCAGCCAGCGCTTTGACGGAACATCCAGGTAGTTATCTGGCTCATCGAGGAGTAAAACTTCTTCGGGGCCTTCTAGCAACGCGCGCAGAACTAATTTCTTCTGCTCTCCTCCAGATAGAGTATTTACTTTTCGGGCGGCAACTTGTTCGAAAGATTTATTTAGCATTTCAGTGCAGCAAACATCCCAAATTAATTCGAAGTCATATCCTCCAGCATCGCCCCATTCGATAATCGCTTGGGCGTAATTCATCTGATCTTTCTCAGATCCACTGGCGCTCATAGCAGCTTCAGTTGCGACAACTTTCTCTGCAGCATCACGAATTCGTTTGGGTGCAATCGAAAGCAGCAGATCGCGCACCGTTGATTCATCACGGACTGAACCGATGAACTGGCGCATCACACCGAGGCCACCAGTAATAGCAACTGAACCCTCGTCAGGTTTTAAATCGCCACAAATCATACGAATTAGAGTTGTCTTGCCCGAACCATTTGGTCCGATGAGCGCAACCTTTGCGCCATCGCCAACGCGAAATGAAACATCATTTAGCAATACCCGGCCATCAGAGAGCGAATACTCGACAGCGCTTACATCGATATGGCCCATTAATTGTTCTCTTCTTCACGGCGCGCAACCGTTTTCTTAGCGCGCTCCAATAACTCTGTTGCACCTGGATAATCGACTTTATATAAGGTTAAGCCGCGAGAGGGAAAGACAAGGGAATCGCTAACGCGCTCTTTATTTTCCAACAGAGCAGTTATCCAATCGGGATCTTTACGACCATCTGCCACGCAGACAATTGCCCCGACTAAATTGCGGACCATTGAGTAACAAAATGCATCGGCGACCACGTCTGCTACTAAAACACCTTCTGTATCACGTAGCCATTGGTATCTCTCGAGGGTGCGAATCGTTGTTCCGCCCTCGCGGAATTTGCAGAATGCGGCGTAGTCATGAGTGCCAAGTAGCAGCGCGCTAGCGCGATTCATTAAGTCCAAATCAAGCGGGCGATACCAAGATGCGGTGTTTAAACGCGCCAGTGGCTGAATAACTTTATTTTCATCAAGGATTCGGTACTGGTAATAACGGCGTAGTGCAGAGAAGCGAGCATGGAACGCTGGTGGCGCAATTTCAATTGCATTTATTCGCACATCTTCATCGAGAATGCGATTTAACTTATAACGCAGATCATCTAGACCCAGTTCCTCTGGAACATCAACGTGGATAACTTGGCCAGTTGCATGAACGCCGGCATCGGTGCGGCCAGCAACGATTGTTTCAACATTTACACGTGCGATTTTTGAAATCGCGTCTTCAACACAGGCCTGCACTGTTCGGCGATCTGGTTGTAAAGCCCAACCTGAGAAATTTGTTCCGTCGTAGGCTATTTCCATCCGTAAACGACGAAACCCACTCTCGGGATAGAGAGTGGGTTCGGTCATTTAATTATTTACTTTGCTAGTTAAAACTTGAGAATTACTTATCTTTCTCAGTTAGAACTTCGATTACTGCCATTGGTGCGTTATCGCCCTTGCGAGGACCGATCTTTGTGATACGTGTGTATCCACCTTCGCGAGTAGCAAAACGTGGACCGATTTCAGTAAAGAGTGTGTGAACAACACTCTTATTTGCAATGCGAGCCATTACTTCACGACGAGCTGGAAGATCGCCCTTCTTTGCGAAGGTGATTAGCTTCTCGGCTAACGGACGTAGGCGCTTAGCCTTTGCCTCTGTTGTTGTGATCTTTCCGTGCTCGAACAACTGCTCAGCAAGAGTGCGAAGGATTAGACGCTCATGTGATGGGCCGGAACCCAAACGAGGACCTTTTGTTGGTTTTGGCATTGTCGTTTCTCCTAGGCCTGATCTGCTTCAGCGAAGTCGTCGTCTGATGCATTGAAGTTCTGATGCTTTGTTGGATCAAATCCTGCTGGGCTGTCCTTAAGAGACATTCCCATTGAGACAAGCTTTGCCTTGATCTCATCGATGGATTTTGAACCAAAGTTACGGATATCGAGTAGGTCTGCCTCTGAACGGTTTACCAACTCACCAACTGTGTGAATGCCTTCGCGCTTCAAGCAGTTGTATGAGCGAACTGTTAGATCGAGATCTTCGATTGGAAGTGCAAGATCAGCAGCGAGAGCAGCATCCATAACAGATGGCCCCATCTCAATACCTTCTGCATCAACGTTTAGTTCGCGAGCAAGTCCGAAGAGTTCAACAAGTGTCTTACCAGCTGATGCAACTGCATCGCGTGGCTTCATTGATGGCTTTGTTTCAACATCAACAACAAGACGATCGAAGTCTGTGCGCTGTTCAACGCGAGTTGCTTCTACCTTATATGTAACCTTCAAAACTGGTGAATAGATTGAGTCAACAGGAATGCGACCGATTTCTGCACCCGCTTGCTTGTTCTGTACAGCAGTTACATAACCACGTCCGCGCTCTACTGTGAGTTCGATTTCGAGGTTTGCCTTGCCGTTAAGTGTTGCGATGTGGAGTTCAGGGTTGTGAACTTCAACGCCACTTGGAACAGCGATGTCAGCGCCTGTTACAGCTCCGGCGCCTGACTTGCGGATGTAGATGACACTTGGCTCGTCGTTATCTGATGAGAGCACCAAGTTCTTGATGTTCAAAACGATATCGGTGAGATCTTCCTTAACGCCTTCAAGAGTTGTGAACTCGTGGAGTGCTCCTGCAACGCGAATGCTGGTAACTGCTGCACCTGGAATAGATGAAAGCAGAGTACGGCGCATTGAGTTGCCGAGTGTGTAACCGAAACCTGGTTCTAGCGGTTCAATGATGAACCGTGAACGGTTTTCGGAGATTACTTCTTCACTGAGGGTTGGACGTTGTGCAATTAGCACTGCTGAGCCTCTTTCTTCTCGCGGAAATCCACTATTTGATTTCCTCTAAATTGGTTAAAAATTACTTGCTGTAGAGCTCAACGATGAGCTGTTCTTGAACCTGGGTATCGATTACTGAACGTGCAGGGACGCCGTGGATGATGATGCGCATCTGCGAACCAACAACCTCCATCCATGCTGGAACAGCTTTTTCACCAAGTTCTGCGCTTGCAACGATAAATGGTGTGAGATCGAGTGACTTTGGAAGAACAT
>JBEAMT010000070.1:0-7318 GCA_041165825.1 Actinomycetota bacterium
CGAGTTATTTACTCCGCACTACGCGATGCTGATGCCCAAGGACTAAAGAGCGTTGTTGTCGCAGAGCCTGCCGGCGATGGCCTCGCTCTTGCCATCCGCGATCGTTTAATGCGAGCGTCCAAAGGTAGGTAAAACTCCGCTAAGATACGGCGAGTATTTAGCGCTGCTTTTGCTAAATAACAGTGGGGCCTTTAGCTCAGTCGGTAGAGCAACGGACTTTTAATCCGTGGGTCGTCGGTTCGAGCCCGACAGGGCCCACGTGTCATCTCCTCAGCCTCAGAAATCAAATTCGTGGCTGCCGATCTATCTCGCCCTCGGAGTTGTTTGGGGCTGCTCATTTATATTCATTAAATTGGGTCTCGAATTTTTAACTCCATTTGGAGTCGCTTTTGGGCGTTGCGCACTCGGTGCACTAACTCTGTTGGCATGGGCTAAATACAAAGGAATAGCACTTCCTGAATCAAAGCGAGTTTTATTTCACTTGTGGATCGTGTCTCTACTTCTAAATGTAATTCCTGGAGTCTTCTTCGCACTAGCCGAAACGGAAGTAACTTCCGTCCTAGCGGGAATTATCAACGCTGTAACCCCACTTATGACTTTGCTTGCGATTATGGTTGTTACTCGAAATGAGAAACCAAAAGTTCATCAAGTATTAGGTATCTTGATTGGGTTTACTGGAGTCCTAACTGTTCTGGGTGCCTGGAAGGGACTTGGTGATAATCCGCTCTGGGCAATTCTAATTTTGCTTGCGGCTGTTACGTGCTACGGATTTTCATTCCCTTACTCGAGACGTTTTATATTGCCGTACAAGTTGGCGCCTGAATCAATTGCTGCTGGACAAGTAACCCTTGGAGCAATCACTTTACTTCCCTTCTTTATCTACAACGGAGTTGATAAGTACGAATACCAGCCTGCTCCAGTTTTGGCCATGGTTGCGCTAGGAGTCTTCGGAAGTGGTTTTGCCTATATCTGGAACTTTAAAGTTATGGCGATCGCAGGAAGCGCTATTGCGAGCAGCGTCACATATTTAACCCCGGTGGTTGCAGTAATTGTTGGAATTATCTTCTTACAGGAAAGCATCTACTGGTATGAACCGATCGGAGCATTAATCGTTCTATTAGGTGCCGCAATCGGTCAAAATCGCATTAAATTCTCAGCAGCGATTTAGGTGTGGCAGCCACGGGCTGTGTAGCGATGTCGAGATAATTGCGCCATGATGAAAAAACTATTCGCCGCCCTCGTAATTTCAACCCTGGCAATACCAGCAACCGCGGTGAGTGCAGTTACGATCATCGCTACTCCAACTGCGACAACAGTTTCCTTATCCCAGAAAACCATAACTTTGACCCCGCCTGCGACAAATTCACCCGGCGCTTGGTCGATTGAAATCGATAACCCAAAAATTGCAACAGCCAACGGTTTAACGCTAACGCTGCTCTCGGCCGGTACCTCAATTATTAGATATGCCCAAGCCGCCTCGGGTGCATACAACGCAGCCTCCCGCTCATCTCGCCTAACTATTACTCCGGGAATTCCTACGCTTGGCGAATTTAAAGATCAAACTGTTGCACTTTCCGCAGGTACTTTCACAATTACCCCTCCAACTAGCACTTCTGATGGCGCATGGAGCTTCCAATCTCTCGATCAGAGCATCGCAACTGTTTCAGGCAACAAAGTTACGTTATTAGATGGTGGAGAAGTTTTCATAAGAGCAACACAGTCCCCAACTCTGAATTGGCTAACGACAACTGCAACAATGAAGTTATCGGTGATTGCACCGAGCCCAACTGTCGGAACCTTTAGCGACATAACACTCTCAATTGATAGCGTTTCAAAAGTTGAATTGATCCTGCCGACATCAAATTCAAAAGGTGCTTGGAATCTAACTAGCGCCGATCCATCTATAGCTTCAGTGAATGGGTTAACAGTTACGGCTCTTAAGTCAGGAACCACGAAAATCTCTGCCAAACAAGCGCCTTCGGGAGGCTTCCGATCAATCACAGTTACGATGAATGTCACCATTTTGGCAGTTGACCCAGTGGTAACGGCAGCTGGGTTTCAAGATCGCACGGTTGAAATAATTCCTGGAACACCACAGCAAATTTCGTTAGCTGCTCCAGTATCTAATTCACCTGGTATCTGGACATTCACATCATCTGATCCAACAATTGCCTCAATAAATGGAAACTCTTTAAGCGCACTTAAGCCAGGCAAAGTCACGGTAACTGCTGTGCAAGGGCCTGCGCTTAAGTTCGGATCATCCAAGCCGTTTTCGATCTCAGTTTTTGTAAAAGGACGACAGAGCCTCACAACGCCTGCAAACGTTGAAAAGTTAGCTGGTGATCCGGATATCACAATCGCATATCCAACTTCACAATCAACCGGCAAGTGGAGCGCCACATCTACCGATCCAACGATTGCTGCAGTAAATGGAAATGCGATCAAGTTAGGAAATGCAGGTACTGCAACAATAACCTTGACGCAAGAAGCAACCGATAGTTGGGTTGCTAGCTCAACTACTTTCTCGGTCCGCGTAATTGGCGTAACGCCAACACTTGGAGTCTTTGTGCCGTTTGAAATTTCTGTGGGCGAGAAGTTAATTACGGAAAAAGCACCACTTTCTAACTCAGCTGGCAAATGGATTTACTCATCATCTGATCCAAAAGTTGTTGCTGTTATCGATAATGTAATTACTGGTATTGCGGTTGGTACCGCAATAATCTCGGCGTATCAGCAACCTTCAGGTAAGTATGGACAGTCAAATACTTTGCAAACCACGGTTACCGTTAAAGCGGCGGCCGTTGTAGTTGCTCCAACACCAACTCCAAAACCTTCACCTAGCGCATCTGGCAACCCTGCGACTCCTGTTGCAGTTAAGGCCAGTGCATTCCTTAGAAACCGAGTGGTTTCAATCTACGTGGCAAATGCTGGAGTCGCACCGATTATTGCGATGATTGATTCACGTGTAGCAAAGATTGGTAAGAATACGGTCACACCAGGAAAGCGCACCGTGCGAGTTTATTCAGGCGGTAAGTTGATCTTGAGTAAAGCCTTTACCGTTAAGTAGATCGCTTACGGTTTTACTTAAATGAAAACCCAACTGGTAGTTCTAGGCGATGAGATTTCAATAGTTTCTCATCGTTAAGAATTTTGCCTGTCTTATCGTCGGCAACGATGATGCCTCCGGAAAGAATCACCGAACGCTCGCAGAGCTCGAATGCATAAAGCAGATCATGGGTAACCATCACGATCGTGATATCTAGAGATCGCAAGATATCGGCGAGCTCGCGGCGACTAGCAGGATCTAAGTTTGAAGACGGTTCATCAAGCACCAAGATTTCAGGTTTCATCGCAAGTACTGTGGCAACGGCGACGCGGCGACGCTGACCAAAAGATAAGTGGTGCGGCGGGCGATCGATGTAATCGAGCATGCCAACTTGGGTTAGGGCATCTTTAACAACTTTATCTAGTGCATCTGCGCGCAGCCCCATGTTGTACGGGCCAAAGGCGACATCTTCACCAACCGTTGGCATAAATAGTTGATCATCAGGATCTTGAAAGACAATTCCAACTTTTGAACGAATCGCCTTTAGGGATTCTTTATTTTTACTATCAACAATCTCGCCAGAGATACGAACTTCGCCCTGCATGGTCGGATGAATTCCGTTCATATGCATTACCAGAGTCGTCTTACCGGCACCATTAGGACCAAGTAGCGCTACTCGTTCACCTTTTTGAATTGTTAGGTTCACACCATACAAAGCTTGATTGCCATCGGGATATGCGAATGCCAGTTCAGTAATTTGCAGGCTTGGGACGTTAGACATTTCTACCAACCAATCAGTAAAGCGGTAAGTGATGCGATTAGAGCCAAAAGTGGAATGGATAGAGCAGTTATCCATTCACGCACAGTGACTGTGTGCGAATCTAAAGAAGGTAGTACGCCATCAAAGCCGCGAGATAGCATCGCTAAGTGAACGCGTTCACCACGTTCGTATGATCGGATAAAAAGTGCTGCGGCTGCAGTGGCTAAAACTTTCCAATGCTTTATGCCAGTTGCAATAAAGCCACGAGATTCACGGGCAACTTTCATCCGTTCCATCTCATCGCTTATCACGTTGATGTAGCGCAACATAAAAGATGCGATCTGAACCATAATCATGGGAAGTTTTAGCGTTTCTAAACCGCGCAGAATTTCACGCGCGGTAGTTGTTGTTGAAAGGATTACCGCAGCTAGTACGCCGAAAGTTCCTTTAACAACGATCGAAGTTCCGGCCAGCAGGCCATCGCGATAAATCGAAAGCCCAAAGATAGAAAACTTCTCACCTTCACCGAAAAATGGCATCAAGATTGCAAAGAAGACGAAAGGGATTTCAATCAGGGCGCGCTTAAAGAGAAGGAAGATTGGAATCTTGCTCACTATTGCTGTGAAGATAAGCAGGCAAAAGAAGGCGATAAAGGCTGGCCAACGGGTGATCGGCGTTGCCACAGATACTGAAATAAAGGCCAGAACAGTAAGAATTTTTACATGCGCGGGCAGCGAATGGGTTACCGAGTGGCGGTGTAGGTAAAGCCGTTCTCCTACATCATGGCCGTGATGGTGGCCGTGTGTATGAACGAGATCAAGTTCGGTGGTTTTAAGTTTTATTTTTTTCACCAGATTTACGGCGAATTAAGAGGAAGAATCCAGTTGAAATTGCGCCGGTTGCAATCACACCAATAACACCTGCAGCGCCGGTTGAAAGACGCGAGTTTTCCACACCTTTAACGCCGTAATCAGCAAACAACCCGTCACTATTTTTGTGATCTTTCGCAGTCTCGATAAATCCAATATCTTCCGCTACTTTTTCCAGACCGTCAGGATTAGATGAGGCATAGAAAGAAACTATTCCGGCAAGAAATAGCGAGGCAATAAACCCTGAGATTAAGAATGTTTTCTGCTTCATTAGTTGGTCCGAATCTCTAATTTAGCGGTTTCGTTTTTATACCCGTAAACCAAATCCGAACGGCTAGCTAGAACTGCTCCAACTGCAAAGAAAGTGATTACCGCTTCGCCGATTCCGATAAGGAAGTGCGTACCGATCATCGCGGTGAATACGGCCGATATTGAAAATGTGGCGTTGGCTCCAATTGCATACTGTAGAACGAATCCAGCGGCAGCAGCTGGTACTGACAAAAGTGCAGCAATTGCGGCGGCGATACTGATCGAGATTTTCTTTTTTGGCATGATCTTTTTGATCATCAGAAAGACTCCATAACCAAACCAGACTGCAAGAAGTGACATATTAAAGATACTTAAACCCAGCGCACTTAGCCCACCATCGGCAAAGAGCAGAGCTTGCAAAATTAAAACAATTGTTATTGCCAAGGTTGCTGCATAGGGACCGATTAGAACGGCGGCGAGCGCAGCGCCAAGTAGATGTCCGCTGGTTCCGGCTGCTACAGGAAAGTTGAGCATCTGAACCGCGAAGATAAAGGTGGCGGTAAGCCCTGCTAGTGGCGCAGTCTTTTCATCAAGCGCAGATTTTGATCCACGAATCGATACGGCGACTCCAGCGGCAGCGATAGCGGCAAAAGCGGCGGAAGTAGGCAGGTCAATGAATCCGTCAGGGATATGCATGGGTAAAGAGTAAGCCATTTGCGAATGATTTGCATCTGCAAAAGAAGAGCAGAATTGCCTCGTACAACCACCGGATTGCGCCGAATTAACGCCCCATCTTTATCTTTGCGGGTAGCGTTGCCGCCATGAGCGATGATGACGGCCAGGACGAGCTCGTAACTGAAGAGATGCTCTGGGATCGAATTCCGGAGGTTCATGGCGCCGATCGCGCAAATACTTATTACGAATTAAGTGCGCGAATTTTTGCGCGCGGACAATATGACGAAGCGCTCGCTCTTGCTGAAACGGCGCGTGATATTTTCTCTGAACTAGGTGCAGCCGAATCTAGCGAGGGACTTGCGCAGGCTTACTCGGCGATTGGCTATAACTTAAATCAGTTAAAGCGTATGGATGAAGCTGCGACAGCGATGAGCAAAGCGGTTGAGATTTTACGTGAAAGCAAATCACCACTTTCTCTTGAACTTGCCTGCACATTAGGCGAGTGGTGGTATGCCTCAAAGAATTATGCAAAAGTTGTCGAAATTATGGATGAATGTGCGCAGGAACATCTTGTTGATGGAAATCAAATTGGTGCAGCGAATGATCTTCACTTACTTGGTTGTGCATACCGTGAACTAAAGCAGTACGACCAAGCGATTACTACCTTTAAAGAAGCGCGTTTAATCTTTAAGACCGAGAAAGAAGTTATTCAAGTCGCTCGTTGTGATCAAAAAATTGCTTCTTGCTATGTCGAACTCGGGGATGGCGAAAAAGCGATCGAAGCTGCGCGCAAGGCGATCGATGTATTTGAAACCGGCCATGATCACCGCCGTGAAACTTTTGCGCTTTACGAATATGGTAAAGCCGAAATTCTGCTTGGAAAACTTGATGAAGGCCTTGCAACCTTAGACGGTGTTCTGCAGATTATTTCTGAAGAAGAACCTAAAGATTTTGAACTCATCTTGGATATTGAAACCCGCATGGCTAGCGTGCTTCGCGCACTCGGTCGCGTTGCTGAAGCAGATGAAATAGAACGTCGCCTAGTTGCTGTACGCGAGGCGATGGAAGATGTTCCGGTCTCGGATGATTTAGGCGACTAAATAACTCGTGCCAGATCTTTCTCATCTGCGAAATCGCGATGAACTTCTTATTACCATGGTTTGTCTCGGAAATATCTGCCGCTCACCGATGGCAGCAGCGGTGTTGGCAAATAGAACTTCCGATTGGACTGCGCCAAAAATTCTGGTTGATAGCGCTGGAACATCAAATTGGCATGTAGGTGAAGGACCCAACCCGCCTTCTAAGAAAACTTGGGAAGCCGCGGGTTACAAGTTCGATCACATCGCATCGCAAATGACCGCTGCTCGTATGGAGAAATCTGATCTTATCTTGGTGATGGATCGCAGCAACCATCGAAATGTTCTAGCGCTTACCGAAGATACAAATCTGCACAGCAAGGTGCATTTCTTGCGCGACTTTGACTACACGATTGCGGGGGATCGCGAAGTGCCAGATCCATATTCACTACCTGATTCAGCCTTCGAAGAAGTTTTAGGAATGGTTGAACGAGCAGTAGATGGGTTATTGCAGGAGTTAATCCGAAATTAGCGCGGCAAATGCTGCAGCGCCCAGTGATACATCGCTATTGCGCCTGCAGCTGATGCGTTCATGGAACGAGTTGAACCGTATTGGCGAATTTCATAAAGCACTTCGCAGACT
>JBEAMT010000071.1:0-12765 GCA_041165825.1 Actinomycetota bacterium
AAAGTTTTTCTGCCAGGGAGCGATAATTCCCCAAGATGCGCTATCTAATAATCTTTTATCTGCCTTATCGCGAATAATGTAAATCTCATTGGTCGGTGCGATATTCCAGTTAAGTGGCAGCGAAGCATCAAGGGTTGATCCATCGAGATCGAATCTTTCAATGATCTCGTCCATCCCCTGCGCTTGGGCATAACGACCGCACATAGGTAGAGAGTAGACTGCCGCTTATGCTCTGGCCCGCTCCATTTCGTGGAGACAAGAAAGTCAGCGCGCGAGTAGTAATCCCGGGTTCAAAATCGGTCACTAACCGCGCGTTGATTCTTGCTGCACAAGCCCAGAGCCCTTCACTTTTAAAACGCCCACTTATTTCGCGTGATACCGAGTTAATGGTCGCGGGACTTCGCGCAATGGGAGTCGGAATTAAAGATGTAAAGGTAGATAGTGACCTAGCTTGGGAAGTAACGCCTGCACCCCTTCGCGGACCTGCAAAAGTTGGCGTTGGAAATGCCGGAACCGTTATGCGCTTTCTGCCGCCTCTTTCGGCGCTAGCGCAAGGTGATATTTCATTTGATGGCGATCCACGTTCTTATGAACGGCCCCTTGGTCCAGTTATTGCAGCGCTTGAAGATCTCGGAATCGAAATTGATCACGTTGGTCGTTATAGCTTGCCGATGGTTGTTAAAGGCAAAGGTGAAATCCCTGGCGGTGCGTTAACTATTGATGCCAGCGCATCTAGCCAATTCTTATCCGCGCTTCTATTAATAGCTCCAAGCACCCGCGATGGAATAGTTGTAACGCATAAAGGTGGATCACTTCCATCAATGCCACATATCGATATGACTGTGAAGATGCTGCGTGACTTTGGTGCAAAGGTAGATTTTAATAAGGACGCAAATAGTTGGAGCGTTTCTGCTGGTGCCCTGCAAGGACAAGATCTAGTAATCGAACCAGATCTTTCAAATGCTGCGCCATTTCTTTCGATCGCGATGGTTTGCGGTGGATCGATCACGATTGCTGATTGGCCAGAAGTTACAACCCAACCTGGAGATCAACTGCGCGAGATTTTGACTGCGATGGGTGCAACGATTTCGCGTGAACATGATAAGAATCAAGGTGGTCTAACAATTACTGGTGGCGAAAGCATTCACGGAATAGATATTGATCTGCACGATGTTGGCGAGCTAACGCCGGCTATCGCAGCTTTAGCCACACTTGCTGATTCACCATCACATCTGCGCGGAATCGGACATTTACGTCTTCATGAAACCGATCGTTTAGCTGCTCTTACGCGCGAAATTAACTCACTTGGTGGCAAAGTTGTTGAAGATGAAACTTCGCTGCGTATAACTCCACATGGCGCAATGGGTAAAGGTCTACATGGCGGCATATTCCACACCTATGAAGATCATCGCTTGGCTACAGCCGGGGCGGTTATTGGTTTAGTCATTCCTGGCGTTGAAATAGAAAACGTTGCTACAACCCGTAAGACCTTGCCTGATTTTCCTGGGCTTTGGCAGAGTTTGGTCTCATGACGCCGCGCGAATTTGATGAATCAGATGCGCGAATCCGCCCTGCGCGGCGCACCCGCCCAAGAAGTAAAGATCGCCCCGCTCACGCCGATGCAATTCAAGCCTTAGTTACAACTGTAGATCGCGGACGCACAACCTGTATTACAGATGGCGGTGTAATTGTTACGGCGATGAAAGCCCGCGAAATGGGACCGAAATCAGTCGTTGTTGGTGATTTGGTTAATCTCGTCGGTGATGTGTCAGGCACAGTAGGAACACTGGCGCGAATTGTCTCGATAGCACCAAGAAGAAATAGTTTAAGCAGAACAGTTGATGATGCTGCCAAAATGGAGCGCACCATTGTGGCCAACATAGATCAACTAGTAATTGTTGTAGCAGCTGCAAATCCTGAACCACGTCGCGGATTAATAGATCGCTTCTTGGTCTGCGCTTTTCACGAAAACATTAAGCCAATTTTGCTTGTTACAAAGACTGACGTTGCACCTGTTCCCGACTTTTTACATGAATATGAAACTCTTGGAGTTAAAATTGCAACCGCAGCGATTAAATCTGAAACTCGAGAAAAAGATTTAACCAAACTTTTGACGCTACTCAGTGGCAAGACTTCGGTATTGGTAGGCCATTCAGGAGTTGGTAAATCAACTTTGATCAACGCTCTCGTTCCTCACGCAGATCGCGTAACAGGCGATGTAAATGATGTCACCGGACGCGGTAGACACACTTCATCTAGCGCAATTGCCCTGCCGTTATCCCAAGATCTTTCACCTGCACAAGGCTGGATAATCGATACCCCGGGAATTCGCGCCTTCGGCCTTGCCCATCTCGACTCTAATCGCATCGTCGCGGCCTTTAACGATCTCTATGAGGTAACGCAAACTTGTATGCCAAATTGTTCGCATCATGAAATTGGCTGCCAGTTAAATGAATGGGCGGCGCCAAAAGGTGTTATAAATAACGAGCGGAGCGCACGGGTTGCAAGTCTGCGCTCACTTTTGGAACTTAAAGATTCAAACCCGCCCGCGATAGACTGACAACATGTCCTTCACGCGCGGTAATGATTTAGCGCTGGCGATGCGCCTGGCAGATGCAGCAGATTCAATTACCTTAGCGCGCTACCAATCTATAGATCTAGTTGTTACAACTAAGCCAGATAACACACCTGTAACTGATGCTGACAAGGCAACAGAAGAGGCGTTACGTGCTCTACTTAAGAATCATCGCCCTGATGATGGAATCGTTGGTGAAGAATTTGGAAATGATGCAGGTGGTGCAGAACGTTATTGGGTGATTGATCCAATTGATGGCACCAAGAATTTTCTTCGTGGCGTTCCAACCTGGGCCACGTTGATCGGTTTAATTGAAAAACAGAGCGATGGCAGCGAAGTCGCAGTAGTTGGCGTCGTTAGCGCACCGGCACTTTTTCGCCGTTGGCATGCCAGTGAAGGAAATGGCGCATTTGTATCCTTAAATAAAGCAGCTCCAGAGAGAATTAAAGTGTCGCAAGTTAGCGAAATTAAAGATGCTTCAATTTCATACTCTGATTTTATTGGCTGGGGAGAAAGGCTTGCTCCATTCCAAAGTCTGCTCGCAGATGCTTGGCGCACGCGAGGTATTGGAGATTTCTGGTCGCATATGTTGGTTGCCGAAGGCGCAGTGGATGTTGCTGCAGAACCATCACTAGCGCTCTGGGATATGGCCGCGCTCGACATAATTGTTCGCGAAGCAGGCGGTAGATTTACAAACGTGGCAGGGATCGACGGCAGCCTTGGTGGCAGCGGACTTTCAACTAACTCTGCGATTCATCAGAAGATTGTGGACGCTCTAAATGGCAACTGAAGATATCAAGATCGAACTTTCTCGGCCGGTAAGCGCGGAACCTCAAAAGCCAAGTAAAACAATCGATTTAAGCAGGAGTTCACTCACAACTCGAACTTTCTCGGTTTCAGGTATGACCTGCTCTTCATGTGTGAATACAGTTGAGAAATCTCTTAATTCAATGAGCGGGGTTAGCGCTAGCGTTAATTTTGCGACAGAAACTGTTCATGTCTTGGCACCTGCTGAAGTAAAGACTGTAGATCTGATTAAGAAGATTAAGGCTTCTGGTTATGGCGCGGTCTTGATCGAAGATGGCGCAAATCCTGCGCTGCACAACAGAAAATCTGGAATCGCATTATTTTTTGCGATTTTATTTGCGGTGCCTGCAATCTTAGTTTCAATGATTGAGCAATGGCGCGAAAGAATTGATACTGAAATTCTCTTATCTCTAGATTACTTCAATATCTTGCCACCGCTTTATTCACCAACAGCTTGGCTGGCTATTGCGCTAACAACGCCGTTAATTTTGCTTGTTGCTTTGCCGATTCATCGTGCAGCGATTCGTAACTTTTTTCACCCCACCATGGATTCACTAATCTCACTTGGTTCATTTAGCGCCTTTGGTTGGTCCATATATTCAAATTCAACGGGACAAGGAGATGTTTACACCGAAGTTGCAGCAGGTGTTCTCCTATTTGTTATTCTTGGCCGTCACTTAGAATCGCGTGCCAAGCGGCGCGCTAGCAGTGCGCTTTCTGCGCTACTCGCACTTGGCTCTAAAGAAGTAACAGTTCTGCGCAAAGGTCTAGAGGTAATTATTCCTATTTCAGAACTGCAGATCGGTGATGATTTTGTCGTAAAACCTGGTGCTCGCATCCCAACGGATGGACTAATCATCTCGGGTACATCTTCGGTCAACAACTCAATGATGACTGGTGAATCTACTCCTGTTGAAGTAAGACCTGGTTCTCGAGTAATTGGCGCCTCACTAAATAACAATGGACGAATTATTGTTCGCGCAACGCGCATCGGAAGCGATACCGAGCTCGCACGTATCACTGCAATGGTTGTGCAAGCCCAGGGGAATAAGGCGCCAATTCAACGTTTGGCTGACCGCATATCTGCAATCTTTGTACCGATTGTTACAGCACTTGCAATTGCAACCTTCTTCGCCTGGTATTACTTAGGAAATGGTGGGACAGGAAGTTCGCTTGCTGAATCAATCCAAATCGCAATAACCGTTTTAGTTATCGCCTGCCCGTGTGCACTAGGTTTGGCGACACCAGTTGCGCTACTAGTCGCATCAGGCCGCGGTGCTACTCGTGGAATTGTTCTACGTCAACCACGTGCCTTAGAGCTTGCACGTAAAGTTGATGTTGTTGTCCTTGATAAGACCGGAACTTTGACAACTGGAATTATGAAAGTGCATGAGACTACTATTCCAAGTAGCGCACATAAAGTTCTCGGTGCCGCTTATGCCGATTTCTTAAATGAAAAGATCATTCTTTCAACCGCACTCTCACTTGAATTAGCAAATGATCATCCGATTGCGCAGGCCATTGCTTCACATGCACTCGCAAATGGTGCTACTCGCAAAGAAGTTATTGAATTTACCCAAACCCCAGGTGCAGGTGTTGCAGGGCGGGTTTTATTGGGCGCAATTTCACCTGTTGTCTTGATCGGAACTCCAAAAGCAATTGCACATAGCGCCACTACTTTTGATGGCCAGATCCAAAGTGCGATTTCTCGCGCTGAAGAATTGGGACATAGCGTTTCTGTTTTAGCTTGGGATGGCGTAGCCATTGCAGTTTTTGCAACTGGTGATCAAGTTAAAGAAGATGCTGCGGCAACTATCAGCGCTCTTGTTGATAAGGGAATAACGCCTTGGTTGGTTACTGGAGATAACGAGGAAAGCGCCGCTGCCATTGCCCGCACAGTTGGGATTAAGGGTGAGCATGTAATCGCTCGAGCTTTACCTGAAGAAAAACTTGATCGCATAAACGCTCTAAAGTCAGAGGGCCACAATGTTTTGATGATCGGTGATGGCATCAACGATGCTGCAGCACTTGCTGCCGCTGATCTAAGTATCGCTATGGGAACGGGTACGGATTCTGCAATATCAACCGCAGATATAACGTTGATGCGCCCTGAGTTGATGAGCGTTGTAGATGCGCTCAATTTATCTAAGCGCACACTAAAGACCATCAAAGTTAACTTGGGTTGGGCATTTGCCTATAACGTAATTGGAATTCCAATTGCTGCAGCAGGTGCGCTAACACCGATGTATGCCGCTGGCGCCATGGCAGTTAGTTCTTTATTTGTAGTCAGCAATTCACTAACTATTAGATAAGTTACTGCTTACTTTAAGCGGAAAGTTGGATACTTGTCGGTGACGAGTAGCAACATATAACCCTGAACTCGGTTCCAGTAAGCAAAAGTACCCAGAACAATCTCGCCCGCCCATGATGGGTATTTGCCTGTCGCTGAAGTCTGAACCCAAGCGATCACGCTTACAAAAACAGAGAGAGCGATGTAGATAGATCCCACGATGTAATGTGGAATTGCTAGGAACCATTTAACAAGTGGAAGCCACCGGTTTAACTTAGCTCCACCTTCGATATCAGGAAATATAACTGCCACATTTGGGTTTCGTTCGATTGATGGATAATCATCATTTAATAAGAATAGGTAAGCAAATACTCGTGTTCCGAGTTCAAGAACTGCATGATTGAAAGTTAGGACAAAGCTTGGATATTTCTTGCGAAATAGCAGAGCCAAGAGAGTTGGAATAAAGACAACGCCTGCTGCGCCAATTCCGGTATCTGAACCTTCGCTCCACGTTGAAGTAGAGAAAGTTGCTAAGAAGATAAATGGTGGGACGGTGAGAACTCCACGCCAGAAGACCGTTTTGCGATTGCGGTCGGCATGGACAACTTTGATAGTTGTAGTTACTTGGTTAGTCATGACAGAACCTTATTTCTAGTAGCGGGGGCAGGATTTGAACCTACGACCTCTGGGTTATGAGCCCAGCGAGCTACCGAGCTGCTCCACCCCGCGTCGGAAGTGTCAGTCTAAAGGGTGGGCAAGTAATAGCCAAATCCGCTTAATTGATGCTTAATCAAAGTGAAAGGAAATTACTTACGACCTTCAGCAGCAATCGCTGCAGCAAGGGCTGCCTTCAATCGATCTTGTGCACGACCATAAGCAGCAAAGTCTCCCTTAGCAAGTGCGGCATTGCCGTCAGCAAGTGCTTGTCTAGCATTTTGCAACGCTGCCTTTAGATCATCAGATGCGTTATTGGTTGTTGAAGTCACCGGTGATCCTGATGAAGAAGTACCAGAGTTGCCACCAAATACTTGATCAAGTGCGCCCTTCAGTGAACTATCAAATCCAATTACATCTCCGAAAGATACGAGAACTTTCTGAAGCAATGGATATGCGGCAGTATTAGAAGTTGCTCGCACGTAGACAGGTTGTACGTATAGAAGTCCGCCGCCAACAGGTAGCGTCAATAAGTTTCCGAGTACAACATCTGATCCGCCTTGACGTAGCAAGGAGAGAGAGTTTGCAACTTCAGGTTTTGCTTCGAAGTTAGAGGCAACTTGTGAAGGTCCTGCGATGTTGGTACTTCGTGGTAATTGCAGAACGGTAATCTTTCCGTAATTTGGACCATAATTTGAATCCACGACTGCGAATGCAGAAAGGTTTTCACGGCCACCACGTGGAACAAATGGAGTCGTCAAGGTAAATGTAGGTTTATCTGAACCTGGCATCTCTAGAGTCATGTAGTACGGAGGTTGTGCACCAGCATTTGCTCCGAATGTTGAAGGATCACGTGGCACGCGCCAGAAATCTTGTCCACCGTAAAATGCTCCAGCCGTTTGTACGTGATATGAGCTAAGCACATCGCGTTGCACGCGGAACATATCTTCTGGATAGCGGATGTGCTCCAGCAGCTGCTTAGACATTTTGCTCTTTGGGGTAACTGAATTTGGGAAGGCCTTCATCCAGGTCTTTAGGACTGGATCCTTCTCATCCCATTGGTAAAGAACAACTGTGCCGTCATAGGCATCAACTGTGGCTTTTACCGAGTTACGGATGTAGTTAATATTTTGATTTCTCTGTGCAGTAACTGCAGCAGAGTTTGTGGTTAGAGCATCAGTTGTTGCCGCACCAAGTGCTGTGGTCTGTGAATATGGATAACCGGAGCTGGTTGTATATCCATCGATGATCCATTGAATCTTGCCGTCAACGATCGCTGGGTATGGATCTCCATCAAGAGTTAGCCATGGTGCAACCTTGGCAACGCGATCACGTGGTGAACGGTTGTAGAGAATCTTAGATTCTGAGTTGATCAAACTCGAGAGAACAATGCGCTGTTCTTGATATTGAATCGCGAAGAGTAATTTCTTAAAGAGGCCGCCCATTGGGACGCCGCCTTTACCGGTATATGTGTAGTTCTTCTGTCCATTGGATGAAGCATCATCTGGATAGTCGAATTCGACTGGTGTATCAGTCTTTGGTCCGCCAATGATTGAGTAATCTGGAACATTCTCACCGAAGTAAATTCGTGGTTGGAATTTTCCAAGTCCAGTTGTAGGAGGAAGATCTCCGACTAAGAAGTTTGGCTTACCATCGGCATCAACGGTATTTCCGAAGGCTGAAACAAAACCGAAACCGTGGGTGTAAACCAAGTGATCGTTAATCCAGTTACGGCTTGGGTTGCCTTCAATATTTAGCTCGCGAACTGCAACAACCGCGTCTCTTTGTACGCCATTGACGGTGTAACGATCGATGTCGAGTGATTCTGGGAATGAGTAGTAAGGCTTGATCTGCTGTAGCTGACGAAAAGTTGCAGAGAGAACGTTTGGATCCATCAAACGAATATTTGCAATGGTCGCTGCATCATTTGCTAGCTGTCCTGAATTTGTAGCAACGGTTGCCTGGTAATCCTTCATTTCAACTGCCGCGATTCCATAGGCATCACGGGTAGCATCGATATTGCGCTGGATATATGGCGCTTCCTTTGAAGATTCAGATGGCTTTACCTGGAATTGCTGAACCGCACCTGGGTAAACACCTGCAATTAGTACTGAGGCGCCAACCATAAGTGCTGTACCTGCCGCAGGAAGTAACCAAGATTTGCGAACGATATTTGCGAAGAAGAGAAGGGAACAGATAACTGCGATCGCTGCCAAGATTGATTTGGCGGGAAGAGTTGCATTTACATCTGTATATGTAAGACCAGTAATCAATCTGCTCTCTTTAAGCGCAAGTGCGTAACGGTCAAACCAGTAAGCAACGGCCTTCAAGAGAACGATTAAGCCAAGAAGAACAGAGAGTTGCACTCGAGCAGCAACTGTTGTGCGCTCTTGTGGAACCTGCGGGCGAATTCCTCCGTAGAGGTAATGCACCGCAGCGCTTGCCAAAGTTGCCAGAATTAAAGTTGAGATTCCCCAGCCGATAAGCGTCTGCCAGAAAGGAAGGCGGAAGGCGAAGAAGGAGATATCAATGCCAAATTGTGGGTCTTGCACACCGAATTCAGTTGAATTTCTAAAGAGCAACCATGAAGTCCAGAGATTTGTTGCACTTGTTCCGCCAAAGTAGAAGAGGACAACAACGATTCCGGCGAAGACTAATTTGCGAATTGGATCGATCGTTGCGCGATAGCGCTCTAGGTTGTCGGCTTCAACCGATGTTGGAACATAGAACGGGCGACGACGAAAGGCGAGATAAATGTTTAGCGAAATAATTAACGATGTTAAGAGCCCAGCGATTACAAAGAGTGCGACCTTGGTTGTTAGAACAGTTGTCCAAACATCGGTGAAGCCAACTGAGTTAAACCAGAGCCAATCGACATAGAAACCACTTAACGCAACGAGTGCGCCAGTGATAACTGCCAGAATAGTTAAGGTAATTGCTAGCGGGCTTGGCTTTTTCATCATGCTCCTAAGTTAGCGCACCCTCGCGGGTCTTCCGAATTGAGCGCGGCCATAGCCTCTTCTAGGCTGCTAACCGCTGCAACTTTGATCCCAGATGGAATTCTCGCAATATTTGGCGCAAGGTCTTGGCAATTTGCCTGTGGGACAAGGACAAGAGTTGCGCCGGCCTTCTTCGCCGCCAAAATTTTCTCAGCAACTCCCCCGATACTTCCCACTTTACCAGCGCGGTCAATTGAACCTGTCACAGCAATGTTCTTGCCCTGCAAAATATTTTCGTTGGTAAGCAATTCCACTATTCCCATCGCAAAGGCAAGTCCGCCACTTGGGCCGCCGGTCTTAGCCAGAGAAATTTCGAGGTCACTCGGCTTGATCCTGCCTGTTTGCTCGCCCGGAAAATTTTTATTCAAATAATCTATTGCCACCGATTTAGCAACGATCTGCGAATCAACCATTTCGGTTTTAGCAATCGCTTTCTCTGCTTCTGCGCTGCGCCCATCTTTGTAAAAGAGCGATCTCGGCATCACTGCATATTCACTCTTCATCCAGGAATAAGCAAGTTCAACTCCGGTTACATAAGCAGCTGGATTGGTTATAAGAATGGAAAGCAAGTAAAGGTTGCCATCGCTGGGATAAAGCTTTAGTGAATCAGGTGCCGTCTTGGAGAGAGCGATCGTCTTCTCTTTAGCGCTTTGATCTAGAACATTCTGCGCATTTCCAGGCATCAAAACAACAAATGGAAGTGGGGCTAGAAAAGCGCATCCAAAGAAGAGGGCTAAAACCAGTGATGTGGTGCGAGGAAGTCGAACGGTCACGAGAATTAGTCGCTGGTACTTGAGCCCGCAGGTGCGCCATCGGTAGATGGATCAGTTAAATCATCAGCGGTTCCTGCGGTGTTCGTTTTTATCTCAGCGCTTCGGAAGGAGTCTTGAAAACGTTGAAATTGGCCTACAGAGCGGGTCGTTTCAGATTCAAACTTTGATTTAAATTGGGTAACCCACACAACATAGCCAAGCGCGCCCAACAGGCCTGTGAGTGGAATTACCCACCAAATTAGAGCCGTGAAAGCGTTGGACATGTTAGATAGCCTAGCGCCTGCGGGAAGGAATTTCGCATCCAAGGTGTTGTAGGTAAAACACCATAAAAGTAACGCAGAATGGAGACGGACTTTGGCCGGTTTTGGATTTACCCCTGATGATGCCAACGATCCCGATAATTCTGGAAATGATGGCCGACCGGATTTCGAAGCGATGATGCGTCAGATGCAAGAGCAAATGAAGGCGCAGTTTGAACAACTTGGAATTAATCCAGCAGGTTTTGTAAATCCATTTACTTCCATCTTCTCGCAACTTGGCAAGACCAATACAGGTGCTGATGGAAAAGGAGAAGTTCTCTCCATCACAACTGCACGTGATACCGCCCGTAAATTTGTAACAACGCAAGGCTTGAAACCTCTCGGAACTAAAGATGTTTCGGTAGTTGAAAGCGCATTTGAAATTTCAGAGATTTGGTTAAACGAAGCGACTTCATTTCCGGCATCAGGATCTGCTCCAATTGCGGTGAGCCGAATGGATTGGGTTCTTGAAACCATGCCGGGTTGGCATAAGACGATCGAGCCCCTTGCGGCAGGTTTATCTTCTGCAATCTCAAATTTGATGGATCAAGCGATGAACGCACAGGCTCCAGATCCCGAGCAGGGCCAGCCGCCGATCGAAATGATCACCTTGATGCTGCGCTCATTTATCGGAACCATGATTGCAACTCAACTAGGCCAGTCGATTGGCACCCTTGCAACAAACGTTACGGGAGCTCACGATGTGGGCTTGCCGCTTCTAGATCCCGCTCGCGCCATTGTGATTCCAGAAAATATTGAAAATTGGGCAGTTGATTTGGAGATCCCAACGTCAGAAGTCTTTATATTTCACGCACTTCGCGAGGGCGCAGTTGCTCGCTTATTCGCACACAATCCGTGGCTAGTTTCATATATTCAAAGCGCAGTTGTTGAATATGGCAAAGGTATTCACATCGATATCGATGCAATTCAACGTCAAGCACAGGATGCCTTCGAAGGTATGCAAGAAGGCGCCAGCGAAGGTGAAGCAATTTCATTTGCTCTAGATAATGGAATTTTCACACCTGAAGAATCACCTGCACAGAAGAGCGCTTTGTTAAAACTCGAGACAGTTTTGGCGTTAATTGATGGTTGGAGCGATGAAGTTGTTTCACTCTCTGCTGGAGATCGAATTCCGAGCATTGAACAACTTCGCGAATCACATCGTCGTCGTCGCGCTGCTTCATCACCTGCGCAACAACTCTTCTCATCAATGCTCGGGCTGCAGGTTTCGCCAAAGTTAACTCGTGAAGCCAGTGCATTCTGGAAGAAGATCCGCGAAGTTAAGAGCGTTGGCGAGCGCGATCAAATTTGGAGCGGATTACTTCCAACCGCAGATGATTTATTGGACCCCGAGAAATTCCTGACAAGTACATCCATTCCAGATGATCTCTCGGGGCTAATCTAAAAAAGCGAAGTCCCCGGGCGCACATTGCTATATCTGCCTTCCCCTTGCAGATATAGAACGGTTATCCGAGGACTTCGTAAGCGCAACTTATGACCAAAAGTGCCGAGAATCAAATAATTAGAGATTTGACACACCCGTATTTTGCCTTGTAGTGCAGATTTATTTTCAGGTAAATCTCTCAACACGTACTTGAGATTTCGCAAATTGATAAGTCAATTTCGATTCCAAGGAGTATTTTTTGATACATGGCCAATGACGAGATTGATGGCGAAGAGGAGTTAACCCTTCCTGGAATTTCAGAAGGTGAGATTCTCGTAATTCGCTCTGCCCGTCGTAAACGAAATATCTCGGCATATCGCCAAGGTGGACGGATCATTGTTTCGATTCCTGCGCGAATGAGTAAGGCAGATGAACGCGCGATCGTGCCCGAAATGATCGCCAAGATTCGTAGCCAAGAGAACGAGCGCACACCGAGTGAAGAGCGCCTCATGGAGCGCACCACAGAACTAATGGCATCCCTAGCCCCAGAGATCACTGCCCGCCCTGCTTCGATCAACTGGCGGCCGATGCGCGAGCGCTGGGGTTCATGCACCAGCGTCGATCGAACGATTCGGATCTCAGATCGGCTAAAGCTCGCCCCGGATTATGCGCTCGATTATGTCCTCTTCCATGAGGCTATTCACCTGGAGCACCTTGACCATGGCCCGGCCTTCACCGAGGTCTTGGCCCGTTTTGAGGAGGCAGAACTGGCTAGCGCCTATCTTGATGGGTATGAGGCGGCAGAACGCGCTCTGGCTGAGCCTGTTGAGCTAAAAAAACTCCGCACAAATAGGGGCTAGTTGAGCGTATTTGAGCGTGGACAGGGGTATCGTCATGCTTGCACGCGTGGGCGCTCAGAGCTCAGGCGGCGATTGGAGGCAAATCATGACAGCAGAGACATACAAGGGTGACGCTTACTGCGTT
>JBEAMT010000072.1:0-2843 GCA_041165825.1 Actinomycetota bacterium
TGGATTCTTAATCGGTGCCATTCCATTGTTATTGCTGGCAATCCCCGTGCTCTATTTTGCCGTGACGATAATTCCCGAAGAAAAATAATTAAAAGGGAACGATCTTGCGATCTTCCCAAAGTAATCCAGTTACTTGATCTGTTCCACGTTCTGAAATATCTGCAGTTGCCAACCAGATTGCAGTCTCGGCACCTTCTTCTGCACTTCGCGGTGCATCCGGTCCGCCCATATCTGTTCTCGAATGATTTGGACAAATGGCATCAACATAGAATCCGCGAGCGCCTAGCCCTGTTTCGTGCGCCAAGTTTCTTACGAGTGCGTTTACTCCAGCTTTACTAATTCGATACGGTGCAAGTCCCCCAGCATTTCCAGGCCCTGACATACGACCTAAACATGCTGAGTAGATAACTAGCCTTCCATCTCGTGCATCTGCCATTGCTGGCGCAATCACATTTACTAAAGTGAAAACAGAATCCAAGTTAATCGCCATAACGCGATTCCATTCGGCATCTGTTGTTCGCAAAGTCTTCGACATCTTCTCGCTCATAACTCCATGCGCTAACACCATTACCTTTGGAGTTGGTAGCGAAGCGATCATCTCTTGCGCAACCTGTCGAGTAATCTCTTGGCTCTCAAGATCTATGACGTGAGTTGAAATGGTTAGGCCGGTTTGTGTTGCGGAGAATTCGGCAAGGAGTTGTTCTCTTGCTGAATTCAAACGCGCAGGATCTTTAGCGATCAGCGCCAAGTCATAACCGCGCGCTGCCAATCCCCGAGCAGTCTCAAAGCCCAGCCCGCGGCTGCCTCCACTAACGATGGCCAAGGGGCGAGGAGATGAATTCATGTGAGAACTCTGCCAACCTCTGGCCCTGCTGTCGCGCCGAGATTCTGGCTGAGATTGTGGTCAATATCGCGCTTGCGGGCGGCAGTACGGGATTTATTCATGCTCGGCTCAGCCGATAGTCTTAGCGCACGTTAATCATGAAGAAGGAGTTGCCAGTGTCGGCAGATTTCGGAGCCAATGATTGGCTCGTCGAAGAGATGTACGAGCGTTACCAAGCCGATCCAACTTCCGTCGAACCTTCATGGATTGAATTCTTCAAAACCTATAACCCAGCCGCAGGAACTTCAGCGCCAGCAACAATTGCACCAAAAGCTGCTGCGCCAAAATCTGGTACACCGCCAATTCCTCCTGTTCCAAAAGCAACATCACAAGTTTTAACGCCAGCGCCATCCACACTTGCTGCGCCAGTTACATCTACCCCCGTTTCGACTCCTGCACCAGTTGCAGCAGCTCCAGTTGTTTCAACACCAGCTCCAGCACAAGCGCCAATTAAACCTGCACCAGTTTTGGTTACGCCCGATGCAGCAACAATGGAGCCACTTCGTGGCGTTGCAGGTCGCGTTGTTGCATCGATGGAAGCATCGCTAACAGTTCCAACTGCAACAAGTGTTCGCGCAATTCCTGCCAAGTTAATGATTGATAACCGCACCGTTATTACAAATCACCTAAAGCGCACACGCGGTGGAAAAGTTTCATTTACTCACATCATCGCTTACGCAATGATCAAGGCGCTTCGTGCGATGCCAGAGATGAACACCTTCTACGGTGAAGTAGATGGCAAGCCTGCACTTGGAAAACCAGAACATATCAACCTTGGTATCGCGATCGACTTGGCAAAGCCAGATGGATCACGCCAACTACTTGTTCCATCTATTAAGGGTTGCGAAGCGCTAGATTTCGGTCAGTTCTGGGTCGCCTATGAAGAGATCGTTAAGAAGGCCCGCGCCGGTTCGCTAACTGTTGAAGATTACGCAGGAACAACTGTTTCGCTAACTAACCCAGGAACCATCGGCACAGTTCACTCAGTGCCACGCTTGGTGCAGGGACAAGGCTTAATCGTTGGCGTTGGCGCAATGGATTACCCAGCCGAATTCCAAGGTGCAAGTGAAGAGACCTTGGCCCGCATGGCGATCAGCAAGGTAATTACTCTTACAAGTACTTATGATCACCGCGTTATTCAAGGTGCACAATCAGGTGATTTCCTACGTCGCATCCACGAAATATTGCTCGGCGCAGATGGTTTCTACGATGAAATTTTTGCAGCGCTTCGTATTCCTTACGAACCGATTCGTTGGGCTTCAGACTTTGAATTCTCTAAAGATGAAGAGATTAATAAGACAGCGCGCGTTCAGCAATTGATTCAGGCTTACCGCACCTATGGCCACTTGATGGCAGATACCGATCCGCTTAAGTATGTACAGCGTTCACACCCAGATCTTGATGTCGTAACTCATGGACTTACTTTGTGGGATCTCGATCGCGAATTTGCAACAGGTGGCTTTGGTGGCGAGAAGTTTATGAAGCTTCGCAAGATTCTGGGAATTCTGCGCGACTCATACTGCCGCTCAGTTGCAGTTGAATATATGTATATTTCAAATCCAGAAGAACGTAAGTGGATCCAGCAACACGTTGAAATCGGCTTTACTAAACCAGATCGCGAAGAACAGATTCGTATCCTTCGTAAGTTAAATAGCGCGGAAGCGTTTGAGGCATTCTTGCAGACCAAGTTCGTCGGCCAGAAGCGCTTCTCACTTGAAGGCGGCGAGTCAGTGATCCCTATTCTTGATGCCGTTATCTCATCTGCTGCTGAAAAAGGTTTAGATGAAGTCTGTATCGGTATGCCACACCGCGGCCGTCTAAATGTTCTGGCAAATATCGCTGGCAAGTCTTACGGACAAATCTTCCAAGAGTTCCAAGGTCATTACAAAGAGAATGAAGTTCACGGTTCGGGCGATGTTAAGTACCACTTAGGTACTGAAGGCGTCTTCACCGCAGAATC
>JBEAMT010000073.1:0-44046 GCA_041165825.1 Actinomycetota bacterium
TTAACCTAACTGAATAAGGGCTTGGTCGAGGAGAAGTTCGCCTAGCGATTCCTTGCTTGATCTCGGTACTTCTATTTGAGCGCCGTTGCTCGTGATAATAATTCCTTGAGTCTCGGAAGCACCAAAAATGGCGCCTTCTGAGACATCGTTGAGATAGAGAATGTTAGCGCCTTTGGCCACTAACTTTGCTTTAGCGATCTCGATATCAAGCGAAGTCTCTGCAGCAAAGGCCACAACAATCTGTTTCTCCCTTAGACGGGCAATAGATTTGAGTAGATCAGGATTCTCAGAAAGATCAATCTGTTGTAAATCGCCTTTCTTTATCTTACCTTCTGAATATTGCGAGGGTCTGGCATCTGCAACGGCCGCGCTCATAACCAATACATCAGTCTTCGGAAACTCTTCCTCTAAATAGCGGTGCATTTCAATTGCAGTCTCAACAGGAATGATTCTTACTCCTTGCAGGTCTCGGGATTCTTTCTCGGTCAACTGCGAATTCGCCATAATTAGAGTAACTTCTGCGCCACGATTTAGCGCAGCGCTAGCGACTGCTGCGCCCTGACGCCCACTAGAACGATTTCCGATATAGCGAACCGGATCTATCGGCTCACGAGTTCCGCCTGCTGTAATCAAAATTTTTCGACCTAAGAAATCCTTCTTTGCGCCGATAGTTTTCTCAAAGTTTTCTAAGATCGCTGATGTTTCCGGAAATCTGCCTGGGCCTACGTCATCGCCAGTCAGCCGACCGACTTCGGGTTCCATAACGCTAAATCCACGTGATCTAAGTGTCGCGACATTCGCCACGGTTGCCGGATCGAGCCACATCTGGGGGTGCATTGCTGGAACGACAAGGATTGGTACATCAATTGCAAGTATCAGATTCGTTAAAAGATCGTCGGCTCGACCAGCAGCGACACGAGCGATGAGGTCTGCCGTGGCCGGAGCGATGATTGCACAATCAGCTTCTTTGGCAAGTGATATATGGCGAACTTCATCTATACGTTCCCAAACTTGCGTTGTTACCGGTCTGCCCGATAGCGCTTCCCAAGTAGCTGTACCGACAAAGTTAAGACTCGAGGGAGTTGGAACAACCGTTACTAGATAGCCACGATCTTGGAGGCGGCGAAGAAGATCGCAAGATTTATAGGCAGCAATACCTCCGCCAACTCCGAGAATTACTTCTCGAGCGCGCGCCATTACAGAAATCTATCGAAAATTTAATTAAGCAGTTGGCTCGAGGTTTTCGATGGTCAAAAGACCTTCGTTGATTTCACGAAGCGCGATTGATAGAGGTTTCTCATGAACGTGGGTCTCAACTAGTGGACCAACGTATTCGAGTAGGCCTTCACCGAGTTGTGAATAGTAAGCGTTAATTTGACGTGCGCGCTTTGCCGCATAGAGAACAAGGCTGTACTTCGAACCACTCTTATCAAGCAGTTCGTCGATTGGTGGATTAGTGATGCCGTCCATTTAAAGCCTCCAGTAACTTCTAGCGAAAGAATAAATTAATTTCAACGCGAAGAGGTCAATGATATCAGGTGCGAGACAACCTCTTCTACGCGCTCATTTACCAGCGAAATATCGAAGAACCCTGCTTGGGCTAGCTCCGCTTGGGCCAATTCTAGCCTTGCCGCTCTGCGTTCTGGAGAATCCGTTCCCCGACCTTCAAGTCGAGAAACTAACTCTTCCCATGATGGAGGTTGAAGAAAAATTAGCACGGCCTCCGGAGCACGTTCTTTCACTTGTTTGGCGCCGGCTATTTCAATCTCTAGTAGAACACTCTTTCCATCCCGCAAAGCATCTTCAACTGGTTTACGTGGCGTTCCGTAACGAGCTCCAGCGAAATTAGCCCACTCTAAAAAGAGCGCGCCCTTGACGGCAGAATCAAATTCAGCATCACTGTAAAAATAATAATCTACGCCATCTACTTCGTTATGACGCGGTGCTCTGGTTGTGGCAGAAATACTTACCCAAAACTGACCAGTCTCTCGAAGCAACTTAGCAATTGTGCTCTTACCTACTCCCCCCGGGCCAGATAAGACAAGAAGTTTTCCTCGTTGCGCTGCAGCAACACGATCTGGAAACTCTTTCAATAAATTTTCTCGTTGAGAAACACCGAGGCCTTGAATTCGTCGAGTAGCTGAAATATTTAACTTATCTAGGATCGCCAATGCACGAACTTTGCCAACGCCTGAAATAGATTCAAGAAGTTCAGCAACTCGCATCTTCGCGATCGCTTCATCATTAACTGCGAGAGTGAAGATGGCAGACAGTGAGAGATCTCCCGCTTTTACCCGAGCCTTAATTGCAGCTCGCACCTGTCTTGCTGCCGTTGACTTAGCCAGCGCTGCTGATCTCTGCGCGGGAGTTAGTTGTGGGGGCGTAGGCATATTTAAAAGTCTAGTTATTAAGAATTTCGCTAGCAATCGCTGCCGCCTTGTCACGCAGCGCTTGTGGACCTTGGATCCAGGCTGAAGTTATTGGTCGACCAATAACAACATAGTTCGCACCTTGCGCTATTGCATCCGCTGGCGTCATTGTTCGCTTCTGATCGTCTGAACCAACTTCAGTTAACGGACGAACGCCAGGGGTGATGATTACTGGCTCTACACCAACTGCGCTGCGAATCGCTGCGGTTTCAAGAGGCGAACAAACTAGTGACTTCGCGCCAGCTGATACCGACATCTTCGCTAAGGCAACCGCACTCTCAAGGGCGGGGCTGGCAAAGCCAACTTCAAAAAGATCTTCTTCCGATAGCGAGGTCAGAATAGTTACGGCAGTAACACTTACATTTGGAACAGCAGAGGCGGCAGCTTTTACCATTTCTCTTCCACCGCTTGCATGAACCGTCAAAAACTTCGGAGATAAATGGGCGATCGCTTTTGCTGCTCCTGCAACAGTATGCGGAATATCGTGTAATTTAAGATCTAGAAAGATCTCGGCGCCAGTCTGCTCGATAATACGAGATACACCAGCGCTCCCAAAGTTAAGGTAGAACTCAAGTCCCAACTTATAAACAGATACTGAACTCTTTGTATTTTCTATCCAAGCAAGCGCTGTATCAAAATCCGAGGTATCAACAGCTAAAATTATCGGCGCTTTCATGGCGTATCCGTTCTGTGTGCGTAGCCAACTGCTGACTTAAGTGACGTGAAGCCCTTAGATATAAGTAACTGCTGGAGTTGGTTTTGAATATCGATAAGTGCATGCGGATTTCCGAAGCTAGCGGTTCCTACAGATACTCCCGATGCTCCAGCAAGAATGAGTTCGAAGGCATCGCGACCGTTTGTTACTCCACCCATGCCGAGAATCGGAATGTTTGGTAGCGCTTGATGGACTTGATAAATGGCGCGAACAGCAACGGGTCGGATAGCAGGGCCAGAAAGGCCGCCGGTCTTTCCACCAAGGTGTGGACGCATCGAATCAACATTGATAACCATTCCAAGAACAGTGTTGATCAAGGCAAGTGCGTCAGCTCCGGATTCAACTACGCCAGCAGCAATCGAAGGCAGGTCGGTTACATCTGGCGATAATTTAGCGATGATCGGGAGGTCTCCCCCAATTATTCTGCGCACCCCATCAATAACACGACGTGACGCTTCTGGATCACAAGCGAAAACAAGTCCGCGGTTTTCAACATTGGGACAGGAAATGTTCACTTCCAAAGCGCTAATACCTGAAGTAGAGCGAACCTTGCGCGCCAAGGTTGCGTATTCCTCTACTGTCTCACCCGCGATTGAAACTATTACACGCGCCTTTTCTCCAACTAACCATGGCACATCGTTGGCAAGAAAGGCATCAATTCCTGGTCCCTGTAGACCGATTGAGTTGAGCATTCCCGAAGGAGTTTCTGCCATGCGTGGCGTTGGTCGTCCATGACGTGGTTTGTTCATGACCGACTTTGTGACAACTGCACCTATCTGATTTAGCGGAAAGAACTGCGACAACTCTTTTCCTGAGCTAGCACAACCACTTGCCGTAAATATTGGCGATGCGAAATATGCATTTCCGAGAGTGGTGGAAAAGTCGAAATTCTCTGCGACGGTTGGGTTCATTGCTGCACCTGCGGGGTTTGTCCTACTAATTGCCACTGCACATCCGCGCCATCCATAACTGGCCCATCAATGCATGAACGCAACATGGAGACTTGTCCATCACTGCCCTTGACCGGCAGTACGCAAGTCATACAAATACCGATGCCGCAGGCCATCGCTTCTTCGACGGCACATTGATGAACTACATCTGTGCCTTCGGTGAGTTTCGAGATTGCAGATAACATTCCCATCGGACCGCAGGAATAAATCACATCGACGCTACCTGACTTAATGAGATCGGTGATTGGTTCAGTGACTCGACCAGTCTGCCCCATAGTTCCATCTTCAGTGTAGATCTTGAGCGAATTAACTGAGCGCTTTCCCTCCATTGGCGCGTAAATCTTTGCGCCGGTAGATGCCCCAAGCAACATATCCACTTTGCATCCGCGAGATTTCAAGACTTCTGCAAGACCGAATAGTGGAGCTGAACCATAGCCTCCACCTACTAAGAGTGCGCTAACCGGAGACGTGGGTATACCGAACGCAGTTCCAAGAGGCGCAACGATATCTATCTCAGCGCCTTCGGGTTGCGAACATAACCATTGTGAACCGCTTCCGTGAGGAGCTGCGATTAACTCCATCGTTCCACCAAAAGAAGTGCTTTCTGCAACACGCGAAATAGCAAAGGCGCGGCGAAGAATCATTCGGGATGAGTCACCACCTACCTTTATGGCAACAAAGTTTCCAGGCTTGCAGGCTTTTACGAGATCACCAACGCCGAGAAGAATTTGGTGATACTGACCAACGCGCTTGTTGGATAGCACTGTGGCGAAGATATGGGTGGCGCCGCGATTAATCGTCGTCATTACTTCTTCAACCACTCTTGAATTGGCAGAACTGACAAATCTTCACGTTGCAAGGCCTTGATTCCTTCAACTGCTGCGCTGAACCCTGCTGTTGTGGTGATGCATGGAATCGATCGCTGTACCGCTGCTGTGCGAATCGCCCAACCGTCAGCGCGAGTTCCGCGACCAACCGGCGTATTTATGACTAGATCAATTTCACCGCCATTTAACAATTCAACGATTGTTCTCTCACCAAGTGGTCCCGTTCCTTCAGAATTTTTACGAACCTTCTGAGCAAGAATATTATTGTTTGCAAAGAAATCTGCGGTTCCCCCTGTGGCTATCAATTTAAATCCGAGCTGAAGAAGCGCTCGTGCGGGAGCTAATCCAGATTGCTTATCTTTATCTGCAAGTGAAACAAAGACAGTACCCGTCTTTGGTAGCGGGCCAAAGGCTGAGATCTGACTCTTGGCATAACTTTCGCCAAAGGTTGCAGCAATTCCCATGACTTCACCAGTTGAACGCATCTCTGGCCCCAGAACCGCATCGACGCCACGACCATCTGTGCGACGGAATCTATTCCAAGGAAGAACCGCTTCCTTAACCGATATGCCCTTTGCAATTCCATCACCACTTGCTGGCAGAAGACCTTCACTGCGCAACTCTGCGATCTTGGTGCCCATTGAGATTCGTGCCGCCGCTTTGGCTAGAGGGACGCCGGTTGCTTTACTAACGAATGGAACTGTGCGCGATGCACGTGGATTGGCTTCGAGCACATAAAGGATCTCATCGGCCATCGCAAATTGAATATTGATTAAACCGAGCACGCCGACGCCTTGGGCAATCTTCATCGTTGCTTCACGGATCGCTTTCTGCTGTACCGGGGTAATTGTCGTTGCGGGAAGAACACATGCGCTGTCACCTGAATGAATTCCTGCTTCTTCGATATGTTCCATAATTCCGCCCAAGAAGAGTTCTTGACCATCGAAAAGTGCATCAACATCTAATTCGATGGCGCTGTCTAAAAAGCGATCTACCAAAACCGGGTGATCTGGAGTTATATCTGTCGCTCTCGAGATGAAACCAGCAAGCGCTGCATCGTCATAAACAATCTCCATACCGCGGCCACCCAAAACAAATGAAGGACGAACAAGTACTGGATAACCGATTCGACTTGCAATTGATTGTGCTTCAAGTTGTGATGCAGCCATTCCGAATTCAGGTGCGAGCAATGATTGATCTGCAAGAACCTGACCGAATGCACCACGTTCTTCTGCCAAGTTAATCGCTTCTGGAGATGTCCCAAGAATCGTTACGCCTGCAGCTTTAAGGCCTGCTGCTAATCCAAGTGGAGTTTGTCCACCGAGTTGAGTGATAACACCTAGCACCGGACCTGCCAACGATTCGGCATGAACAACTTCAAGAACGTCCTCTAAAGTAAGTGGCTCAAAGTAGAGTCGATCTGAAGTGTCATAATCTGTAGAAACTGTTTCAGGATTGCAGTTGATCATTACAGTTTCGAATCCCGCATCGCGCAAAGTAAATGACGCGTGCACGCATGAATAATCGAACTCAATTCCTTGGCCGATTCGATTTGGGCCACTTCCCAAGATAATTACCGCTGGTTTGGTACGTGGACGAACCTCGGTCTCTTCTTCATAACTCGAATAGTGATACGGGGTGAAAGCCTCAAACTCTGCGGCACAGGTGTCGACTGTTTTATAAACTGGGCGAACACCTAAGTGGTGGCGCGCCTTACGAATATCTTCATCCGTGACTCCACGAAGCGTGGCGATTTGAAGGTCAGAGAAACCCATCTCCTTGGCGCTACGTAAGAACTCTTCACTAATCTCGCCAGGTTGGGCAATTTCGCGCGCTCGTTGATTAATTAGCTGCAACTGATGCAAGAACCAACGATCAATCTTGGTGGCTGCAAAAACTTCTTCCATATCAGCGCCCGCCCAAAGCGCAAGTTGCACTTGCTGTAGACGATACTCAGTAGGGA
The DNA here is from genome assembly GCA_041165825.1 of Actinomycetota bacterium. Classification (GTDB taxonomy): domain Bacteria; phylum Actinomycetota; class Actinomycetes; order Nanopelagicales; family Nanopelagicaceae; genus Planktophila. Next base: position 6,885 of record JBEAMT010000073.1, read on the forward strand.
TAACCATCGCCTTTAAAAGATGTGGAATATCGATCTTAGAAAGATCGCTCGGGAATGTGAAGATCGCTTCTTTGCGCTCCAAAGATCGTAAAGCCTTCATAAGGGCTTCAGGGAATGAACGACCGATCGCCATAGCTTCGCCAACGCTCTTCATCGTTGTCGTCAACCTTGGATCTGCATCAGCGAACTTTTCGAAGGCAAAGCGGGGGGCCTTAACGACTATGTAATCAAGAGTGGGTTCAAAAGATGCAGGGGTAACTTTAGTAATGTCATTCTTGATCTCATCGAGGGTGTAGCCAATGGCCAACTTAGTTGCAATCTTCGCGATTGGAAAACCAGTTGCTTTAGAAGCTAGCGCACTTGATCTTGAGACGCGTGGGTTCATTTCGATAACGATGATTCGACCGTTATCAGGATTTACTGCAAACTGGATGTTGCAGCCGCCGGTAGCAACTCCAACTTCACGTATAATGTCTATCGAAAGATTGCGAAGTTTCTGAAATTCAACGTCAGTCAGAGTTAGCGCAGGTGCCACAGTAATCGAATCTCCAGTGTGAACTCCCATTGGATCAATATTTTCAATGCTGCAGACGATAACTACGTTATCCGATTTGTCACGCATTACTTCTAGTTCGTACTCTTTCCAGCCAAGAATAGATTCTTCAAGAAGTACTTCAGTAGTTGGGCTATGTCGCAGACCAGCACCCGCGATTTGTCGCAGGCTTTCCTCATCGAAAGCGATTCCCGATCCCAGGCCACCCATCGTGAACGATGGACGTACTACGACTGGATAGTTAAGAATTGCAGCGCCAGCGATTACTTCTTCCATGGTGTGACAGATGATCGACTTGGCTGATTCTCCCCCAATTTTTTCTACGATGGTGCGGAAGATCTCGCGATTCTCACCGCGCTCAATCGCATCAACATCGGCGCCAATTAACTGCGCGCCATAACGCTGCAGAGTTCCTGCTTTGTGTAAACCTATCGCTGCATTAAGAGCGGTTTGACCACCAAGTGTTGCAAGAACCGCATCTGGGCGTTCTTTGGCGATGATTCGTTCGATAAATTCAGGCGTTATAGGTTCAATATAAGTCGCATCAGCAAATTCGGGATCAGTCATGATCGTTGCAGGATTTGAGTTAACGAGGACTACACGAATTCCTTCAGCGCGTAGAACACGACAAGCTTGTGTTCCGGAGTAATCAAATTCGCATGCCTGCCCAATTACGATCGGTCCCGATCCAATTACAAGTACACTCTTGATTGAGGTATCGCGCGGCATTAAATCGCCACCTTCGCTCGTGGATAACGCAGCATTAACTCAATGAAGCGATCGAATAGATATGCAGCATCATGCGGACCTGCCGCCGCTTCAGGGTGATACTGAACGCTAAAAGCCCCTCGCTCTAGGAGTTGTAGACCTTCGACAACACCATCGTTAAGACCGAGATGCGTGACTTCGCCAGCACCAAAGACTGTATTAAATGTCCCTTCAGTTGGGGCTTTGATCGCAAATCCATGATTGTGAGCGGTGATCTCAACTTTGCCGGTGCGCTTATCTATCACTGGTTGATTAATTCCGCGATGACCGAATTGCAACTTATAAGTTTCAAATCCGAGAGCTCGTCCTAGAATCTGATGTCCAAAGCAAATGCCAAAGATCGGAATCTGCTCAAGCAAGATATTTCTAACCAGATCAACTACATCATTCATAGTTGCCGGATCGCCCGGACCGTTAGATAAGAAAACTCCGTCCGGTGATACCGCCAAAATCTCATTGAGTGTTGAGTTATAAGGCATCACATGAACCTCTACCCCACGTTCTGCAAGCGCACGAGGTGTTGCTCCTTTAATTCCAAGGTCGAGAGCGGCGACTGTAAATTTCTTGTCACCGATAGCTGGAATGATGTAGGTCTGCTTCGTTGAGACATCTTCACTCAGGTAAGCACCGCTCATCTGAGAGGTTTTGCGAACCTCTACAACCATCTCTTCTTTGCTTAACTCTTCACCTGAAAAAATTCCAACGCGCATGGCTCCACGATCACGGAGATGGCGCGTTAAGGCGCGAGTATCGATCCCTTGGATTCCAACTATCTTCTGATCAATTAGCTCAGCTTCCAAATCTTTCTCGCTACGCCAGTTGCTCGTTAGAGTAGAGGGATTTCTTACAACAAAACCTGCCACCCAGATCTTGCTTGATTCATTATCAGTTGAGTTGACGCCAGTATTTCCGATATGCGGCGCTGTCATAACAACTACTTGGCGATGGTAACTAGGGTCAGTAAGCGTCTCCTGGTATCCAGTCATACCTGTTTGGAAAACCGCTTCACCGAAAGTTCTGCCCAACGCAGCCCACGCTTTGCCTTCAAAGATTCTTCCATCATCTAAAACTAGGTAGGCCTTACTCAACTTGAAAGACCTCCCTGCGCATTTGAAGAATAGTTATGAATTGATGTTAGTTGACCAGCCAAATAGGTTGGCAAGCCTCGGAAGAACGTTGCTTGAATTACGCCGGAAAGCTCCATGCCATGGAAGGGAGTATTGCGGCTGCGAGAGGCAACCATGTCGCGATCCACGTGGTATTTCTGGGTTGGATTAATCACAGTTAAATGCGCACGCGATCCAACTTCAATCTTGCCGCCGTGGTTTTCGTATCCTGCGATCCGCGCTGGGGTGCTGCTCATGCGATCAGAAACGCCTTGCCAGGTCAAAAGTCCGGTTTGCACCATAGTTTGATTCACGATCGATAGCGCACTTTCCAAACCGAGCATTCCGAAGGCAGCTTCTTGCCATTCACACTCTTTTGCTTCAGCGGGGTGCGGTGCATGATCTGTGGCAACGATATCGATGGTTCCATCAGCTAAACCTTCACGTAGCGCTTCCACATCTCTTTGAGTACGCAGAGGCGGATTAACCTTAAAAATTGGATCATAACTATTTGCATAATCATCGGTGAGCAATAAATGATGAGGTGTTACCTCAGCAGTCACATTTATTCCGCGTGCCTTCGCCCAACGGATAATCTCAACTCCGCCAGCAGTTGTTAAATGACAGATATGCAGCCTTGATTGAACATGATCTGCAAGTAATACATCTCTTGCAATAATTGCTTCTTCGGCGACTGCTGGCCAACCTTTTAATCCCAATCGCGAAGAGATCAGGCCTTCGTTCATCTGGGCACCCTTGGTCAGGGCTGGTTCTTGGGCATGTTGGGCGATTACACCGCCAAACTTTTTCACATACTCAAGCGCTCTTCGCATAACCAGTGGATCGTGCACACAATTTCCATCATCGCTAAATACTCGAACTCGAGCATTTGAATCTGCCATCGCTCCGATTTCAGAGAGCGCCTCTCCTGCTAGACCTTGCGTAACAGCACCGATTGGAAAGACATCAACAAATCCTGCACTCTGCCCGAGCGCATAAACCTGTTCAACGACTCCTGCAGTATCAGCAACCGGTGAAGTATTTGCCATCGCAGAAATTGCTACATAACCGCCCTTTGCTGCCGCCATAGAACCAGACAAAACTGTTTCAGCATCTTCCTTGCCAGGTTCGCGAAGATGGGTATGAAGATCGACTAAACCAGGGAGAACGACTGAGCCATGGAAATCCATAACTTGATCGTCAGCGTCACTTGCGATCGTCTTCCCGATCGCGGTGATTACACCGTTTGAGATCCGAAGATCACTTGTTGTTCCATCCGGCAGAGATAAACCAGTCAATAGAAAGTTTAAATTAGCTGCGCTCATTACAAAGCACCTGCCTCTCTATTGATGCCAACTAGTTCTCCTTCGGGAGCGCCAGCTAGCAACATATACAAAATCGCCATTCTTACACTCACGCCATTTGATACCTGTTCCACAATTACTGATCTTGCGCCATCTGCAGCGTCGGCAGTTATCTCAAGCCCACGATTCATAGGTCCGGGGTGCATCACCAACGTAGAAGGTTTAAGTGCCTTTACGCGATCGCTATTTAACCCGAAGTATCTTGAGTACTCACGGGCATTTGGGAAGAACATCTCGGACATTCGCTCGAGTTGAATGCGTAACATCATCACCGCATCTGCGCCAGCGATCGAATTGTCAAAATCATAGGAAATCTTGCACGGCCAACTTTCAACCCCAACTGGGAGAAGTGTTGGAGGCGCAACCAAAGTGACGTCGGCTCCCAATTTAGCAAGGAGAAGGACATTAGAGCGCGCTACTCGTGAATGCAGCACATCCCCAACAATCACAACTTTTATACCAGTTAAATCTTCACCAGATTTTGCTAAATGCCTACGTATCGTGAAGGCGTCAAGAAGAGCCTGACTTGGATGCTCATGTGTTCCATCACCTGCATTGATGACAGTACCTGACATCCACTTGGAATCGGCTAAGCGTTGCGCAGCACCTGATGCTCCGTGGCGGATAATTACTGCATCTGCACCCATTGCTTGAAGCGTCTGGGCGGTGTCCTTTAAGGATTCACCCTTGCTAATGCTCGAGCCCTTGGCAGAGAAGTTGATTACATCGGCTGAAAGTCTTTTTGCCGCAGCTTCAAAAGATATTCGAGTTCTGGTCGAGTCTTCTGCGAAGAGATTTACGATCGTTCTACCACGTAGCGTAGGAAGTTTCTTCATCGGGCCATCGCTGACGCGAGCTAATTCTTGCGCTGTATCCAAAATCGCGATCGCCTCGGTCTTAGTTAAATCATTTATTGATAACAGGTGCTTCACTTGGCACCACCTTCGATCAAAACTTCATCAGCGCCATCGAGTTCAGTTAGATGAACTACAACGCTCTGGTCTATAGATGTAGGAAGGTTCTTGCCCACAAAATCCGCACGAATTGGAAGTTCGCGATGCCCACGATCAACTAACACCGCGAGCTGAACGCTCTTTGGGCGACCGATCTCACCTAGCGCATCAAGTGCCGCTCGAATCGTTCTGCCAGAGAAAAGCACATCGTCAACGAGAATAATATTTCTACCTTCAACGCCAAGTGGCGGAATCAAGGTTGGCATCAGCGCTCTTGGTGGCCTCATCCGGAGATCGTCTCGGTGCAAAGTGATATCTATAGTTCCGACTTGCACTGGAACTTTTTCAATAGATTCAATAATCGTGGCGATTCGTTTTGCCAAATGGGCGCCACGGGTCGGAATTCCTAAAAGTGTTATCGAATCAGAACCTGAGTTGCGTTCTAGAATTTCATGGGAGATGCGGGTCAATGCGCGCATGATGTCTGGCGCAGGCAGGGCAAGGCTCATCGGAAATCTCCTTCCCCGCCTCGCAGGACGGGTCGTTAAAGGATGTTGGCTGATGGTACACCGAAATTCGACCCCTCTGTGGATAGCCACGAACACCCTTAGCGCTGTTGATCTACCTTGGCGCGCATGAGCGAGTTAACTTCCAGCCCTTCATTTATCCAACCGACCACCAGTTCTATCAGCGCACGCATCCGCAGACAGCGCAAGGCTCGATCGCTTACTTTGCAGGATATAGAAAGGCTCTCTGCCGGCAGGATCAAGGCGGTCGTGATGGGTTCTTACGAGAGAGGCTCCCGTGCGATTTCACTCGCCCGAGCAATTGAGATTGCAAATCTATTCGAGATACCTCTATCGGAATTAATTGAAGAGCCATCAAAACGCAATAGTAGAGATGAGGCACTACTAATTCTGGACCTTAGAAAATTACGTGGGGTTGATTCGGCGAAAGCATCAGAAGAAATCGCGAAGTTACGGAGCTTCGCCAACGCAATTTGTGCAAAACGACGAGACTGGAACGGTGAAGTGTTAACGCTTCGTTCGCGTGATCTAGATACCTTGACTTTAATATTGGGAATGACGACTCTCGAAGTACAAGAATTTCTCAAGCACTCTCGGCTTCTTATAAATGCCTTACGTTAAAAACTAGCTACTAGAGCGCTAAACCATCTTTGAGCGAAGCAATACGCCCTAGAACTCCATGGATATATCCGGCTGATTCATCGGATGAAAGCTCTTTCGCCAGCGAAAGGGCTTCGTCAATTGCAATCGCGTCATCTAACTGAGGTGACCAGAGAATTTCAAAAAGGGCTAAACGCATAATATTTCTATCTACCGCAGGCAAGCGATCCATATCCCAGCCCTGCGCATAGGTAGCAATCAACTCATCAATCTTGCGACGGTGCTCAGAAACGCCAGCGATTATCTCGCGAGTGTATTCACGAATCGGGCGCGCATCTGGACCTTCCTCGGTGATATCGCGCGACGCCAAAATATCTAGCGGGACAGTCCCCCGGATATCTGCTTCATAGAGAATATCCAGACTCTGTTTACGCGCTTTACTGCGTGCTGACACTAGTTGGCGCGACCTTGGTATGACCCGTCGCGAGTGTCAACCAATACCTTCTCATCTTGCTTGATGAAGAGAGGAACTTGAATCTCAATTCCAGTTTCAACAGTTGCAGGCTTTGTTCCACCAGAAGAGCGATCTCCCTGAAGTCCTGGCTCGGTGTAGGTAACTGTCAGAACGACCGATGCCGGCAGTTCTATATAAAGAGGATTACCCTCATTAACAGCAACGATCGCCTCGGTGTTTTCTAACATGTAATTTGCGGCATCACCGACGATTGCTGCTGAGATATTCATCTGATCGAAAGTCTTGTTATCCATGAAGACGAAATCTTCGCCTTCCTTGTAAAGGAAGTTCATTTCACGCTTTTCTAGAATTGCGACATCAACTTTTACACCGGCGTTAAAGGTCTTATCAACAACTTTGCCAGTGAGAACTTGCTTTAACTTGGTGCGAACGAAAGCCGGGCCTTTACCGGGCTTCACATGCTGGAACTCAACAACCGTCCAAAGCTGACCTTCAATATCTAAAGTCATACCATTTTTGAGATCATTTGTTGTTGCCACGAGAAACTCCAGTTCGCGTCCGTTGACGTATTTATTTCAACCAACAGTGAACCAAAGAACCTTTGATCAAGCGCGGTTGGCCTTCGGTCTTCGAAGGCGAATACCTAAGTTTACCTGAACTTTTAGGCCAGCAACGCCTTTAGCGCGATTAGCGCAAGTACATAAGAGTTGGGACCGAATCCCCCGATGGTGCCGTTGGAAACTCCAGAAATAACCGATGTGTGACGGAATTCTTCACGGGCCAATGGATTCGATAGGTGAACTTCAATGACTGGAGATTTAACCAATTCTACCGCGTCACGAATCGCGTACGAGTAGTGAGTGAAAGCGGCTGGATTGATAATCACTGGAAGATTCTTATCTGCGGCCTCGTGCAACCAACCTATGATCGTTGCCTCGTCATCACTCTGTCGAATATCAGCTTTAAATCCTTGAGTTTGAGCAGCGTTATCAATATGGGCTACTAATTGCGGATAAGACATATCTCCATAAATAGCTGAATCACGAATATCCAAACGAGCCAGATTCGGACCGTTGATTACCAATACATTCATGAACTCACCTTTTCATATGCGGCATAGAGGACCTTGGGATCAGGGTTCTCTAATCTATTCGTCTTTCCGATCTCGCTAATGGTAACGAATCGCAGGCTACTTCCACGCGATTTTTTATCCACTGCCATATGCGCCATCAGCTTCGGCCAATTTTCGCGCTTATAACTAACTGGCAAATCCAAGTCTTGCAATATTTGTAGATGATCTGCTGCCAGATCTAAGCTGATTATTCCAAGTTCTAGTTGGAGATGGGCCATGAAGGCCATCCCGATGGCAACGGCTTCACCGTGGCGCAATAAATAGCCGCTATCTAGTTCAACTGCGTGGCCCAATGTGTGGCCGTAATTCAGCGCCTCGCGTGCAAATGATTCTTTAAAGTCTTGTGAAACAACATCGGCTTTAACTCTGACTGCACGTTCGACTAACTCTTTTACTGTTGCCAGATCTTTTCGAATTTCCGAGACTTTCTTTCCGCGCATTAAATCCAAAATTTTGCCATCTGCGATAAATCCACATTTAACTACTTCAGCTAAACCAGCCGAAAAATCGCGATCCGTGAGCGTTGTAAACCATTGAAGATCAATAATCACCTTAATCGGACTATGAAAAGCTCCAATTAAATTCTTGCCGTAATCACTATTTATTGCAGTCTTACCACCGACTGCTGCATCAACTGCGCCAGCAACTGTTGTTGGTATCGCAATCCAATCAAGTCCGCGGAGCCAACTCGCTGCAGCAAACCCTGCAAAGTCAGTGACCGCTCCCCCGCCGATTCCAACAATTAAATCGCTTCGGGTAAAACCAGCCGCTCCCAGCCAATCCCAAATTTTCAGCAAAGTACCGGATGACTTACCCGCTTCACCGTCAGGTATGACAAAGGTAAATACTTCAGCACTTTCAAGATCAAGGCCCTGCACTCTTGAAGTTAACGACTCGGAAACGATGATTGCCACTCGTGCCCGATCCTTTACGCTCTCGGTAAGTGACCGCGTCCACGATTCGGAGAGCTCAACTGAGTAGCCATGTTCTGCACTCACTTTGATCTCACTCATCACTTAACTCCATCCGTCTCAGCTTTTACGGTCTTTTCGCCAGTGATGATCTCATCGACGATTTCTCTAGGAGTTAGATTATCTACCAAGACAACTTGGGTTGCTAAAGACAGATAAGTTGGACGTCGTTTCTCCATTAACTCTTGCCAAGCAGCCCGTGGATTGCTCAGCAACAAAGGGCGATCGCGATTGAAACCGACGCGCGGTGCGGCTGCTGAGAGCGATATATCAAGATAAACCACATTTGCGCCTGATTTCTTGATCGCCTTCTGCGCAATCTCAGATAGCGGAGCTCCCCCACCTAGAGAGAGTACGCCTGAAAGTTTTTCAATTTCGCGTGCAACTATCCGCGCCTCAATTTCGCGAAACCAAGGTTCACCTTTATCGATGAAGATTTGAGAGATTGAAGTCCCAACTTCGGTTTCAATCAAAGAATCGCTATCAGCTAGGTTGCAATTAAGCGCCTTTGAAAGAGCTTTGCCTATCGTGCTTTTACCAGATCCAGGTGGACCAATCAGAATGTAGTTCTTCTCTTTAGCTTCGCTCATATCGCCTACTTAAAACGTAGGTTGCTCATATAGTTTTCGAAGTTGCGACGAGTTTCACTTACGTTGTCGCCGCCAAATTTTTCAAGAACCGCTTCGGCTAGAACCAACGCCGCCATAGCCTCTGCTACAACCCCGGCGGCAGGAACAGCGCAAACATCAGAACGTTGATTAATAGCTTTTGCAGCTTCTCCGGTCTTCACATCGATGGTATCCAACGCCTTTGGCACAGTCGAGATCGGCTTCATGGCGACGCTAACTCGAAGAATTTCGCCATTAGTCATACCACCCTCAGTTCCACCTGCGCGATCAGTGCGGCGTTTGATCAAACCATCAGAGCCCCGTTCAATTTCGTCGTGAGCAACCGAACCGCGACGCGTTGCTGTTTGGAAACCATCTCCAATCTCAACACCTTTTATCGCCTGAATTCCCATCATTGCTCCTGCCAATCGCGCATCGATGCGGCGATCCCAGTGAACGTGTGAACCAAGTCCTGGTGGCAGGTTGTAAGCAAGAACTTCACATACACCGCCGAGAGTGTCTCCATCAGAATGAGCAGCTTCGATTTCAGCAATCATTTTCAGACTGGTTGCAGGATCTGCGCATCTGACCTGATCCTGATCAATTCTCGCCATATCTGTCTTCTCTGGCAGTTTTGTTCCATCAGGGATCCGTACCGAACCAATTGAAACCACGTGGCTCAAAATGGTTACACCAACGCTCTGCTCAAGAAAAGCTCGTGCAACCGCACCGAGTGCAACTCGTGCTGCAGTTTCACGGGCGCTTGCTCGCTCGAGAATTGGTCGCGCATCATCTAAGTCGTACTTCTGCATGCCAACTAAATCTGCATGTCCTGGACGCGGTCTGGTCAATGGTGCATTTCGCGCTAAATCTTTAATTTCTTCTTCAGGCACGGGATCAGCAGACATCACCTTTTCCCACTTCGGCCACTCTGAGTTTCCAACCTGAATTGAGATTGGACCCCCCTGCGTTAACCCGAGTCGAATGCCACCAAGAATCGAAATTTTATCGGCTTCGAAATTCTGTCTCGCCCCGCGACCAAAACCTAAGCGACGTCTTGCTAAATGAAAATCAATATCTTTCGATGAAATTCCAACATTTGCAGGAATGCCCTCAATAATCGCCGACAGGGCTGGGCCATGAGATTCACCTGCTGTTAACCAACGCACCCGCATATTGTGGCAGATATGCGCCTCATCTCGCGCACCATATAAAGGCGGCACATATTGCTGGTGCCAATGCAATCGGTTCAGCCATCGATTTCCTTGAAATCAGATGGCTAAGCAGAAGCAGCACACCCACAATGAGAAAACCGATACAAAGTTCGCTCCATTTCGATATTTCCAGCGGAAGGAAGAAAAGGGCCAGAAGAGTTGCTAACTTCACATCGCCAGCGCCTAAACCAAAGGAAGCCGCTAGTAATCCAAGGAAGAAGGTTGCTAGAGCACTAAAAAGATAGAGCTGACCATTGACGATAGCTGTTATTACCGAGAAACCTGTTCCGACAATAATCAGTGTGCGATTGCTGATTTTATGGTTTGCAAGATCCACTATCGAGATATAGACCGATGATATGAGAAGAAGAACAAACATCTGGCGAATTTAGCGGCTCGACGTATTTGATTGGTGAAGTGCGGCAAAACTGTGAATTACTACGAGGCGTTATTCAGCGCTGACCTTAGTTGGCTGTCGATAATCTCTCTTCCTAGTGGATGGACAATATTGATCTGATCGATACCTTGATAGAGAAGAAGCTCTAGTCCGCTAATCACCTTTCCCCCACCATCGGACCAGCGTCGCGCAATAAGAGTTGGCCAAGGTTTATATAGAACATCAAAGAGAAGGCCATCGACTTTCGCGGGAATGTTCTCGGCAACTAAATCTGCCGCTCCAGAAGGCGTAGTATTTACAATCAGATCGAATTTTCGAAGATCGATCTGATCATCCCAAGCGATGAATTCGGGGACAACCTTTCTGAAGCATGCTGCTATACCTGCGTTACGTCTAACACTTCTACCCATAATTGCAACGTTTTGAGCAATGTCATCAAGGGCGCCCGCAATAGCACGGGCAGTACCACCGGCACCTAAAATCAAAACTGAATTGAAGTGATCGTATCCGGCATTTGCTAAAGCTTTGATAAATCCTGAGCCATCGGTACTGGTTGCACTCCAACTAGAACCTTTTCTAACTAAAGTATTTACCGATTGAATTCTTTGGGCAAGATCATCAACATCGATATTCAAATCTTGGGAAATAGCAAGAACTTCCTCCTTTAGGGGCATAGTCAGTGATAGATAGTCATAATTTTTACCCTGGCTCTGGAGAAACTCTGCTAAAGCACCGCTTTCGACTTCGATCGCTTCATATCTTCCTGCAATCTCGAGTAATTCGAAGGCCTTGCCGTGTAATACGGGTGATAGGGAATGCGCAATCGGAGAGCCAAGAACGGCAGCGCTAATGCTCTTATCGCTCATGCCTCAATCACTCTCTACTCTCGAATAAACCAGCACGTAAATTCTTCTTGTATTCAACTTTCCAGCGGTCAAATTCTTCGAATGATGAGGTAAATCTAGTGTCATTTGGTGCAACGGTGATGAAGTAAATCCAATCGCCTGGTTCGGGGTTTACCGCAGCTAGAAGAGCTTGTCTTCCGGGATTTCCAATAGGCCCTGGAGGTAGGCCATATTTGCGGTAGGTGTTATATGGCGAATTCAATAAGGTGGATTTCGTACTCAGAAAGATATTGCCCCGCAGTTTCTGAGCGAAATGAACCGTTGAATCCATTTGCAGTGGCATTCCCTTTTCCAGGCGATTTCGTATAACGCGCGAAACCTTTGTAAAATCCTGCAGGCCCCCTTCGGCTTGAATAATCGAGGCGATTGTTAACATTTCTTGCGCGCTGAACTTTCCAGTTGATTCTAGAATTCCGGCGCTCTTCAATTCGTTCTGAGCCCTCTTAACCATAGTCGCTATCGCAGTGGCAGCAGATGTTCCCTTCGCAAACGAATACTGCGCAGGAAAGAGAAGCCCTTCCAAAGATTTGAATCCGGCTGGTAACTTCAACTGCGCGATGGCTTCTTTGATATCATCTTGCGAGTATCCAACTTTGACCATATCTTGGAATACTTCCGAATTCCATTCGCCTTCTACGATATTTATTAGACCAGCAATTCGTTTGTTATCAAGAAGTTGTTCGAGGGCATACTTCGCACAAAGTTGCGGAGAAACAATGTGAGAACCTGGTGCAATTTTGGCAGCACGGGGATCACCCACAGCAACACCGAAGAATGCTCTCGCTGATTTAACGACCCCTCTTTCAAAGAGTTGGGCGGCGATATCTGATCCGGTGGCACCTGCAGCGATTTCGATCGCCACATCTTTATCAGAAATCTCCTTTGAAATTGCAACTCCATCTGTGCAAGGGAAATCCGGTGAGGCAGATGTCTTGCGAAGTTCGTGAACTCCCCCGGTAAAAAGAAAAATAAAAGCAAGCGCTAGCGCGACACGTAAGATCGCCTTTTTATCTCTTATCAATAGAAAGTCCTTGTTCGAGAATGGCTACTGCGGCAGCGCTATCAATCAACTTTTTCGCACTCTTTGCATCAATCCCAGCATCTCTAAGCTGTCGGCTGGCCGAAACAGTAGATAGGCGTTCATCAACCATCGCTATCTCAATATCAAACTTTGAACCGAGTAATTCGGCGAACTTGAGCGCCTTATTGGATGATAGAGAATCAGTGCCGCTGAGTTGCTTCGGTTCTCCGATATAAATCTTTATGGGCTCATACTCTTGTACCAACTCATTAATTTTCACGATCAAGTTAGGGTCTTTACTCTGCAGAACATCTAACGGCGTAGCCACCAAACCATCAGGGTCACATATGGCTACACCGATACGGACATCGCCATAATCAAATGCGATGCGCCGGCCTAGCCTTGCCATTACTTCCCGCTTATAGCGAGTTCAATCGCCTGCAGCGCTTTATCGATCGCCGCGATATCGGTTCCGCCACCTTGCGCGAAATCATCTTTACCGCCACCGCCACCGCCAAGAACGGTTGACCCCGTCTTAACAAGCGCGCCCGCTTTTACACCGCGGGTACGCGCAGCATCGCTGACTGCAACAACTAGAACTGGCTTACCTTCTACGACGCTTACCAGGGCAACGACGCTATGGGGCTCGCGATTGCGAAGTTCGAGCGCGATCTTACGAAGATCATCAACGGCTATGCCATCCGGAATACGAGTGGAAATAAGCGTTGTCTCACCAACTTTTTTCGCACTTGATGCAAAGCTTGCGATGTCGGACATAGCAGCAGCTGATCTAACTTGTGCCAACTCCTTCTCGATCTCTTTAAACTTGTTCAACAAATCTGAAATTCGTTCTGGTAATTCTTCTGTACGCGAACCTTTGATTAACGATGTCAGCGAGTTGAGTAAAACATGTTCTCGCGCTAAGAAACGATAGGCATCTACTCCAACTAGCGCTTCCACGCGGCGAACTCCCGCGCCAATCGAAGATTCACTGAGTAGCTTTACAACACCTAATTGCCCAGACCGCTGCACGTGCGTTCCGCCGCAGAGTTCGCGCGCCCAATCTCCAACTGAAACTACGCGAACCCGATCGCCGTACTTTTCTCCAAAGAGCGCCATCGCGCCTAACTTCTTGGCTTCATCTTGTGACATAACCTCTGCGCTTACTTCGAGGTTATCCAAGAGAAGGGTATTTACGCGCGCTTCAACATCATTGAGTACACCTTCTGAAACAGCGCCAGTTGATGGGAAGTCGAAACGAAAACGTCCGGGAGAATTCTCTGAACCAGCTTGAGTAGCAGTCTCACCCAATATCTCACGAAACGCTTTGTGAACCATATGAGTTGCAGTGTGTGCGCGAGAGATTCCATCGCGACGCTCTTGATCGATAGTGGCCAGTCCTTTATCTCCGACAACAACTTCACCTGAGATGACTCGACCCCGATGAACGGATAACCCTGTAACGGGAGCTTGAACGTCGTCAACTTGAACAACGGCTCCATTGCTCAGGACAATGCGTCCGCCGTCGGCTAGCTGACCGCCGCCTTCTGCATAGAAAGGTGTGCGATCTAAAACGATTTCAACATCGCTTCCGGCTCTTGCCGACGAAACAGAGACACCCTCGACTAAAACGCCGTTAACTTGAGATTCAGTTTCAGTCTTCGTGTAACCAAGAAATTCGGATGCGCCTTTGTTGTCAGCGATCTTCTTGTACTCACTTAGATCGGTATGCCCGCTCTTCTTGGCCTTAGCATCGGCCTTTGCGCGATCGCGTTGCTCTTTCATTAAGCGAGTAAAGCCCGCCTCATCAACTTCGAGGCCTTCTTCGCGCGCCATTTCCAGCGTCAAGTCAAAAGGAAATCCATATGTGTCGTGCAATTTAAAGACTTCCTCGCCAGGAAGTACTGACTTTTTGGATTTCTTTAACTCAGATGACGCCATATCAAAGATTTGAGTACCGCTCTTCAGTGTTTGAAGGAATGATTCTTCTTCTGAAACAGAAACAGCCAAGATTCGTTTCTTATCCGTTATCAATTCTGGATACTGTGGACCCATCGCTCCAATGGCGGCAACGGTGAGCTCGGACATTATTGGATCATTGGTTCCGAGTAGGCGCATATTGCGGATGGTGCGACGCATCATTCGGCGTAGAACATAACCGCGGCCTTCATTACCGGGCGTAACGCCATCACCGATCAACATTGCAGATGTTCGAGCATGGTCTGCAATAACGCGTAGTGCAACATCTGACTTTTCAGAAGAACCGTACTTAACCCCGGTTAACTCCATCGCTTTACTCAAAATCTGCATCGTTGTATCGATTTCGTAAATATTCTCTACACCTTGTAAAAGCGCAGCCGTGCGCTCCAGACCAAGTCCGGTATCAATGCTCTTAGCTGGAAGCTCACCCAAAATTGGATAACTATCTTTACCGCCACCGGCTCCACGTTCGTTTTGCATGAAGACGAGGTTCCAAATTTCCAAGTAACGATTTTCATCCGCGATTGGCCCACCATCTTTACCGTAAGTTGGACCTCGATCAAAATAAATCTCAGAGCAAGGCCCACAAGGTCCTGGTACGCCCATCGACCAGAAGTTATCTGCCATATCACGGCGCTGAATTCGTTCTTTAGGAATGCCGATCTTCTTATGCCAGATATCTGCAGCTTCATCATCGGTCAGATAAACAGTTACCCACAATTTATCTTCAGGAAAACCATAACCACCATCAGCGATTGGTCGAGTTAAGAGATCCCAGGCAAGTGCAATCGCACCTTCTTTGAAGTAATCACCAAACGAGAAGTTTCCACACATTTGGAAGAAGGAAGCATGTCGGGTCGTCTTGCCAACTTCATCGATATCTAAGGTACGAACACATTTTTGAACCGAGGTTGCGCGCTTATATGGTGGAGTGACCTCGCCCAGAAAATATGGCTTAAAGGGAACCATCCCGGCATTTACCAGCAAGAGGTTGGGATCGTCAGCTATTAGAGATGCGGAGGGAACAACTGTATGGGTTAATCCTTCGCGGTTATCACTTTCGAAAAAGCGCAGCCAGCGGGAACGTATCTCGGCGGATTCCACGTTTGGAGATCACTCAGCCTTCTTCTTCTTTTTTGAGCGAGATTTACTCATGCCAGCAGCGCTAATCAGCGCGCCCGCGACCTTTACAGCAGGACCACTCTTATCCATAAATCCAGTTGTTGCATCTGCAACTTTTGTCGTTACATCTTCTACGTTCTTGGTGATGCGCGCAAAACTTTCTAGCGGGCTATTTACCAACTCAACTGTTCGGGTTGATTCGTGAATCAGTGGTGCAGTCTCATCGGTGAGAGTCTTAAGTGAAGCCTTGGCTTCATCAATGAAACGCCCGACCCGAATTACCGCATATGAGATAGCGATGGCGATTACAAGTAGCGAGCATGCTGCGATTATCGTTGCAACTCCGCCTGGTCCAGTAACCATTTCTATCCTCACTTACTTCTACTAGCGCTTCTGCTAATGACTCTACTAATGCTCAACTAATAATCGCTAGCCTACCTGAGATAGCCGTTACTTCTGGCTTTCTACCTTTGCCGCCCCATCAATTCCACTCTCTTTGCGCTGTGCAGGAGTAATTGGCGTTGGCGCCCCAGTTAGCGGATCTCCCCCACTTGCCGTCTTCGGGAAGGCAATAACTTCTCGAATCGAGTCGCTGCCTGTTAGTAGAGCACAAACACGATCCAAACCAAGTGCGATTCCACCGTGCGGCGGCGGTCCGTAATTGAAAGCCTCTAGCAAGAAGCCAAATTTGCTCATCGCTTCTTCATCACTTAAGCCAATCACTTTAAAGACATCTTTTTGAATCTGACGATCGTGGATACGAATAGATCCACCACCTAGCTCGGTTCCATTAAGGACAATGTCGTATGCATATGCCAATGCATTTGCAGGATCGGATGCAAATGTTTTAGAAAACTCTGGCTTTGGGCCAGTAAAAGGATGGTGCACTGCAGTCCAACCACCGTTGTCAGTGGGCTCAAACATTGGTGCATCGACAACCCAGAGGAATTCCCATGCGCCTTCAGCAATTAAATTACAGCGCTTGCCAATTTCTAAACGAACTGCGCCGAGTAGTGAAAGTGATGCTGACCGCTCGCCCGCAGCAAAGAAGATTGCATCTCCTGGCTTTGCTCCAGCCGCCGCAACGATTCCGGCAGTTTCCTTCTCAGAAATGTTCTTTGAAACCGGTCCGCCTAGCGTTCCATCTTCATTAACGAGGATGTAGGCAAGGCCCTTTGCACCGCGCGCCTTTGCCCAATCTTGCCAAGCATCTAGTTCGCGACGTGGTGAAGATGCGCCCCCTGGCATAACTACGCTGCCAACGTAAGGTGCTTGGAAAACTCGGAACTCAGTATCTTTAAAGAATTCAGTCTGCTCAACTAACTGCAATCCAAAACGAAGATCGGGTTTATCTGAACCATAGTTCTGCATTGCATCGGCATAGGTCATGTGGCGAATCGGAGTTGGAATATCGTAACCAACCGCTTCTTTCCAGATCTTAACTAAGAGTTTTTCGGCAACCGCCAAGATGTCTGCTTGATCAATGAAAGACATTTCTATATCTAATTGAGTAAATTCTGGTTGACGATCAGCGCGGAAATCTTCATCGCGGAAACAGCGTGCAATCTGGTAATAACGTTCCATGCCAGCAACCATGAGAAGCTGCTTAAACAACTGTGGAGATTGTGGGAGCGCATACCAACTCCCCGGTTGCAGGCGAACCGGAACTAAGAAGTCACGCGCACCTTCGGGAGTACTACGAGTTAGATAAGGTGTTTCGATCTCTAAGAAATCAAGATCTTCCATAACTCGACGAATTGTGGAAGTCACCTTAGAACGCAAACGCAGATTTGCTGCTGGCTTTTCGCGACGCAAGTCCAAGTAACGATACTTAAGACGTACCTCCTCAGAAATCTCTGCATCGTTTCCGCTATCAACAGGAAATGGAAGCGCTGCGCTCTCGCTGAGAACAATGATTTCATCGCCCATCACTTCAATTGCGCCGGTTGGGTTAGAAGAATTTGCATTACCTTCCGGGCGCAGAACTACCTCGCCCTTAATCTGCAGACACCATTCGGCGCGAAGAGCTCCTGCTAGCGTCTCATCACGAATAACAACCTGAACTGAACCTGTTGCATCACGTAGGTCAATAAAGGCAACTCCACCATGATCACGGCGGCGTGCCACCCATCCGGCCAGGCTAACTGTCTGACCAGCATCGCTTGCGCGTAGCGCGCCAGCATCGTGAGTACGTAACATTTAAAAAGCCACCTTTAAGAATTGAATAGCGTTAATCAGAGGCCCTCGAGTAGAACGCTCTGTAATTGATCAATCTTAACCGATCTCGTACTGCCATCGCTCATGCGTTTGAGTTCCACGCTGCCTGACGCAAGTTCGCTATCGCCTAAGACGATTACAAAACGAGATCCGCTCTTATCTGCCGCCTTCATTGCTCCCTTTAAGGCCCGATCGCCAAAAGCTATCTCGGTACGAATACCTGCACCACGTAATTTTGCGGCGATAGTTAGCGCTGCGCTCTTCTGGCTTTCGCCAAGAGGAATTATGAAAAGATCTGATGAGAATTGATTTTCTTTTAGAACGCCTTCTGCTTGTGCAGCAAGTAGGGCGCGATCAACACCAAGACCAAAACCGATTCCAGATAGCGCCTGCCCCCCAAGAATCTCCATTAGGCCGTCATATCTTCCACCACCACCGATTCCAGATTGAGCGCCAAGATCTTCATGAATAAATTCAAACGTAGTTCCGGTGTAGTAATCCAAACCGCGCACCATTCGAGGATTTACAACATACTGAATTCCAAGTTGATCAAGGTAGCCCTTAACCGCTTTAAAGTTCTGCGCAGATTCATCCGATAGATAATCAAGAAGCAAAGGAGCATTTGCCATCGCAACCTTCATCTCTGGACGTTTATCGTCAAATAAACGAAGCGGATTGATGGCAGCGCGTGAGGCAGTAGCTTCATCGAGATCAAGCGCTGAAATGAATTTAAGTAAATCAATGCGATGAGAAGCGCGCGACTTTGCATCTCCAAGAGAAGTAATCTCCAATCGATAATTCTTTAACCCCAATGATTTGAACCCTTGATCAGCGATGGCAATAACTTCAGCATCTACTGCTGGATCATCCAAACCGATAGCCTCGATTCCGACTTGATAGAATTGTCGATAGCGCCCGGCTTGTGGGCGCTCGGCTCGGAAGAAAGCACCGGAATACCAAACTTTAACCGGAAGTTGTCCGCGATCTAGCCCCTTCTCGATCACTGCACGCATTACACCGGCAGTACCTTCAGGGCGAAGAGTTATAGAACGTCCACCGCGATCTTCAAAGGTGTACATCTCCTTCGAAACAACATCAGTTGATTCGCCAACTCCGCGAGAGAATAGAGAAGTATCTTCAAAGATTGGTAGCTCAATCAATTGATAGCCAGCTAATTTGGCTGGAGCGATGAGAGATTCACGGACCCACTCGAAGGCAGCAGAAAGCGGGGGTGCGTATTCGCTAACCCCTTTAGGCGCTTGGATCTTCTCGTACTTCATGGGCGTAATTCTTTCAGATATGGATTATTTTTTCGCTCGAATTTAATTGTTGTCTCAGGTCCATGTCCTGGGAGAACTCGTAGATCATCATTGAGCGTTAGTACTCGCGTCTTCAAGGTCTTCTGCATCGCATCATGTGATCCAGAGGGTAGATCGGTGCGACCGATAGAACCAGCAAAGAGAACGTCACCGGAGAGCAATAACTCATCATTTATCGTAAACATAACGCTGCCCCTGGTATGTCCTGGTGAATGGATCGCAGTGATTTTCATATCAAGTAGTTCGATCTCATCACCATGTCGAAGATTCTTGACATCTTTTGGCTCTTCGAAATTCATGGCGTTTAAGGTGGCGATAAATTCTGCACCGTGAGCACCTTGTGGCTTTAAAAGCAGCTCTCTATCTTCACTGTGAATGTAAGAGGAAATGCCATAACCATCAGCCAGCGACTTTACCGAAAAGGTATGGTCGAGATGACCGTGGGTTATAAGGGATGCAACTGGCTTCAATCCATATTCAGCAATTACCGAAGAGACCTCGTGGGAGATATCCGGCATTCCTGGATCAACGATTATGCACTCTTGGCCAGGGGCGGAAGCGATAACCCAACAATTGGTTGCAAACATAGGGGCCACGACAGAGGTAATAAACATCGCCTCACCCCTTTATCCCGCGCAAAATAAGCGCGAACTTTCCCCGATAAGTAAGACAGGGTACCTTTTATCTCCGCAAGACCTCATATGCACACTCAAACAACGAAGGCTAAAACGCCGACGCGCTGAAAGGGAAGAACCATGACCGAACAAATTAATCCAGGATCAATCAACGTCACACCGGCAAATGCAAGTGCGGCATCAGCGCTTATCGGTGATCCATCTAAGTTTGGTCGAGTTGCAGAAGATGGCACTGTATATGTGCGAACAGCGGATGGTGAGAAAGCGGTCGGTTCATACCCAGGAAAGACTGCAGAAGAAGCTTTGCAGTATTTTGTTAGAAAATTTGAAGCGCTGGCATCTGAAGTTGCCCTAACGGCAGCGCGAATCACAAGTGGTGCAATGGTTCCAGATGATGCATACGAGGCTGTCAAGAAATTACGGCACCAGGTTCGCGAATTAAATGGCGTTGGCGATTTAGCCGCACTTGCTCTATCCGTTGAACAGATCGAACCCCTAATTGAAGGACATCGCGAGGCATACGAAGCGAAGAAAGTTGCTGAAGCTGCGGCTAAAGCCGCCCGACGTGAACAAGTTTTGGTTGAAAAAGAAAAGATTGTTGCAGAAGCAGAATCCCTAGCCTTATCTGAGAACTGGAAGGCAACGGGCGATCGACTAAAGGCGCTTCTTGAAGAATGGAAGTCTGCTCCCCGTTTGGATAAGAAAAGCGATGCCGATCTCTGGAAACGCTTTTCTGCCTCTAGAAATAAATTCGATAAGCGACGTCGAACACACTTCGCCAACCTAGAAGAGACAACCGCCAAGGTTTCAGCTACTAAAAAGGCCCTCGTCGATCAGGCAGGAAAACTTGCTACCTCAACTGATTGGGTTGCAACGGCTCGCGCATTTAAATCTTTAATGGATCAATGGAAGGCTGCAGGACGTGGCAAGCCAAGCGAAGATGCCAAACTCTGGGCAAAGTTCAAAGCATCCCAAGATAAATTCTTTACTGCAAAGAGCGCTGATCTAGAAAAGCGTGAACTCTCGATGGTTGCTAACCTTGCTAAACGAGAAGAGCTAATCTCTCAAATCGAGGCGCTCATTCCATTTACTGATGTCAAAACAGCGAAAAACAGATTCCGTGAACTCTCCCGCTCTTGGGAAAAGATCGGAATCACCCATCGCGATAAACGTGCCGCACTCGATGCGCGCGTTGCCAAGGTTGAAGAAGCCATAAAGGCTGCCGAGGCTGAGATCTGGCGTAAGACGGATCCTGCTGCTAAAGCAAGAGCCGCTGACGTAGTTAAGCAACTCTCTGAATCCATAGCTAATTACGAGAAAGTTGCTGCCAAATCACAGGCGGCAGGCAATGCAAAGAAAGCGCAGGAGGCTTTGGACTCAGCGGCAGCGCGTAAGGTTTGGCTCGCTGAAGCTGAAAAATCTCTCGCCGAATTTAATTAAACTAAAAAGTTTAGTTTCGATAGACGTCATAGACGCCTTCAACAGCACGTACGGCAGCTAATACCGAATCTAAGTGCGTGGCATCGGCCATTTCAAAGGTAAATTTAGATATCGCTGTTCGATCCTTGGAAGTATTCACTGCTGCGCTGAGAATATTTACATGCTGCTCAGATAACGCCCGGGTTACATCAGCCAATAAGCGCGAGCGGTCTAAAGCCTCAACTTGAATGTTTACCAGGAAGACACTCGCCGCGCCATCTAGCCAACGAACCTTCGCAATGCGCTCTCCTTGATTGAGCTGTAAATCAGCGGCATTAATGCAATCTTCACGATGTACTGAAATCCCACTTCCCTTGGTAATAAACCCGATGATTGCATCGCCGGGGACTGGAGTACAACAGCGGGCCAACTTAACAAGCACATCCCCCACTCCTTCAACCTCAATTGCGCTACTTGAGCGCCGAATCGAATGTGAACCAGTGGGAATCACATCTATCGTTGGTTCGGGATGCGAATCTTCAACTCCAAGTGAGACCACCAACTTTTCAATAATGGACGCTGCTGAGACATGTCCATCGCCGACCGCGCTGTAAAGAGCGGAAATATCTGGATAGCGAAGTTCATGTGCTAACTCGAGAAGTGAATGTCCAGCAAAGATTTTTTGTAACGGCAGACCCGCTTTGCGCATCTGCCGCGCAATTGATTCTCGACCGGCATCGATTGCTTCTTCGCGGCGTTCTTTACTGAAGTGGGCCTTAATTTTAGATCTGGCACGAGGCGACTTAACAAAATTCAACCAATCACGAGATGGTCCTGCATTCTCGCTCTTATTTGTAACAATCTCTACAACATCACCATTTACGAGCCGTGTTTCCAGAGGAACGAGGCGACCATTAACCTTCGCACCAGCACATCTACTTCCAACATCGGTATGAACCGAGTAAGCAAAATCAACTGGCGTTGATCCCCCAGGTAATGCGATGACACTTCCTTTAGGGGTAAATACGAAAACTTCAGGACTTCCTAAATCAAAGCGGAGGGCCTCTAAAAACTCTGATGGATCTTCCGTCTCCTTCTGCCACTCGTGCAACTGACGAAGCCAGAGCATTTCCGGAGAAGAGTTATTTGACTCATTTCCTTGCTTGTATTTCCAGTGCGCGGCGATGCCGAATTCAGCACGTGAATGCATTTCAAAGGTTCTGATCTGAATCTCGATAGCTTTTCCATTGGGTCCAATCACTGTTGTGTGAAGTGACTGATATAAGTTGAACTTTGGCATCGCAATGTAATCTTTAAACCGCCCCGGCACTGGCGACCACCGAGCGTGTATAGAACCCAAAACTGCGTAGCAATCTCTTACGTCGTTTACCAATACGCGGATGCCAACGAGGTCATAGATATCGTTGAAGTCACGACCGCGAACCACCATCTTCTGATACACGCTGAAGTAATGTTTTTTACGTCCAGTGACTGTCGCTGCAATTGAGTCGCGCTGCAAATCTTTTTGAACTAATTCAATAACTTCATGAGTTAGGGCATCACGAGATGGAGAACGCTCAGCCACTAATCGTGAAATCTCTTCAAACTTTTTTGGCTCTAGGACTTCGAAAGAGAGATCTTCCAATTCCCACTTGATCGCATTCATCCCTAGACGATGTGCTAACGGTGCATAAATATCTAGAGTCTCACGCGCTTTGCGTTCAGCGCTCTCAGAACTGACGAATTTCCAGGTTCGTGCATTGTGAAGACGATCTGCTAATTTGATAACGAGTACGCGGATATCGCGTGACATGGCGACGACCATTTTTCGAACCGTCTCGGCCTCAGCAGTAGGTCCATAAGTTAATTTATCTAACTTAGTTACACCGTCTACTAGATTTGCGATCTCGTCACCGAAATCCGCACGTAATTGTGATAGCGAATAAGGCGTATCTTCTACCGTGTCATGCAGAAGCGATGCGATTATCGTTGTGTCATTTAAACCAAGTTCTGCCAAAATTTGAGAAACCGCGACCGGGTGAGTTATATATTCCTCACCAGATTTGCGAAGTTGTCCTGAGTGAGCGTTTTTGGCGACTTCAAAGGCCCGTTCAACATCAGAGAGCCGACTTGATGGATGGCTCTCCTTTAACGTTGCTAATAATGGTGCAACTAGAGCATTCAAAAGCTACGCCTTACTTGCGACCCTTGCGCTTTGGTTGGTTACGAGGACCCTTACCAGTACTTGGACGAATAGCTGGACGATCGCTCTTTACAGCAGTTGAAGCAGAAACAGTTTCTGCTCCCCCGCGTGCTGCAACTCGCTTAGCAAGTGCCTGCATCGCCGGCTCCTTCTCGCGCAATGAGGCAAGTAGTGGGGGTGCGATAAAGATTGAGGAATAGGTTCCTACTGCCAATCCGATAAAGAGAGCAAGAGATAGATCCTTGAGCGTTCCTGCTCCAAGTAGTCCTGCACCAACAAAGAGAATAGCGCCAACTGGAAGTAGGGCAATAAGTGAAGTATTTGCAGAACGAACGATTGTCTGATTTACGGCCAAGTTAGCTGCTTGGGAGAAGGTGACTTTTCCTACAGCAGCAACTGACTTTGTGTTCTCTCGAACTTTATCGAAAACTACGACTGTGTCATAGAGCGAATAACCGAGAATTGTTAAGAAACCAATGACCGTTGCTGGCGTGACATCAAATCCAACAAGTGCATAAATCCCAACGGTAATAAACACGTCGTGAACAACTGCAACGATTGCCGAGATCGCCATCTTTGGTTCGAAGATCATCGTTAAGAAGATCATGATTACGATCAAAAATGCGATGAGGCCATAAAGCGCCTTTTTCGTAATCTCTTTACCCCAAGAAGGACCAACTAGCTGAGTATCGATTGATTCGATTGGCACGTTGAAGGCCACTGAGAGGGCTGATTCAACTGCAGCTGATTGAGCTGCTGATAATGCACCTGTTTGAATCTTTATCTTATCGTCACCAATTTTTTGAACGATTATTTCGCCTGGTAAATCTACCGGTGCCATCGCATCGCGAGCTTGCTGAACAGTAGTTCCCGTTTTGTTAACGGTGTATGAAGAGCCGCCCTTGAATTCAATTCCTAGATGCAACCCTTGGATAAAGAGAGCACCTATTGACAGCAGAATGAATACTGCAGATATGGAGTACCAACGGCGCCGATTGCCTACGATATTAAATGAAGTCTCTCCTGAATAAAGCCGACCACCAAGACCTGAAAGTTTTGTCATGGCTTATGCCTCCAATACTGAATCAGATGTTGTTTGGACAGATCTATTTGATTTCATGCCGATGCTTCTTGGCGATAGGCCCGAGAATCGATGGCCGGATGAGAAGAACTTCATTCCTGCTAGAAGAGTAACCATCGGCTTGGTGAAGAAGAAGACGATAATCAAATCGACAAGCGTAGTAAGTCCCAACGTGAAAGCGAACCCACGAACTCCGCCGACTGCGAAGAAGTAGAGCAGCGCTGCAGCGATCAATGAAACCGCATCTGCCACCAAGATAGTGTGGCGCGCTTTTGCCCATCCGCTTTCGACTGCCGAGCGAATAGAGCGACCTTCACGAACTTCATCGCGAATACGTTCAAAGAAGACGATAAACGAGTCTGCAGTTACACCGATTGCCGTAATTGCACCCGCAATGCCTGCCAGCGTAAGCGTAAAGCCAATCGTTTCACCAAGGACAAGGAATAGTAGGTAAACAATCGCCGCTGCAATTGCAAGTGAACCTACAACCACTATTCCAAGACCACGGTAGTAAAGCAGCGAGTAGATAAGAACCAAGCCCAGACCAAGTGCTCCAGCCAGCAACCCGGCACTTAGCTGATCGGCTCCTAGCGTTGGAGAAACTTGTTGAACTTCACCGCGATCGAATGCCAGCGGCAGCGCACCGTACTTGAGAACATTTGCAAGATCTTGAGCTTCTAATTGTGAGAAGGAACCGGTGATCTGTGCATTACCTGATGGAATCGCTTCGTTAATGCGAGGGGCCGAAACAACTAAACCGTCAA
This sequence comes from Actinomycetota bacterium, assembly GCA_041165825.1. Classification (GTDB taxonomy): domain Bacteria; phylum Actinomycetota; class Actinomycetes; order Nanopelagicales; family Nanopelagicaceae; genus Planktophila. The sequence continues at coordinate 32,219 of JBEAMT010000073.1, forward strand.
GAACAATAGCTACTTGATTAAGCGGTGATTGCAAAGAAGTGACGCGATTCGTTAAAGCGCCAAATGCCTTTGTGCCTTCGCCATCAAAAGTAAGTGAAACAAACCAAGCTAAACCTTGTGATGGGTCATATCCTGCCTCGGCAGATGAAACTTGTGTTCCAAGTACTTCTGCAGGAGCGAGAATGTACTTAACTCCCCCATCGCGTGAACAAGAAACGATTGTTTCTGCTGGACTATCTGCGCCAGTTCCCTCGCGGTTGGCTGGGTTCGTACAATCAAGTGCTGCGTACTTTGCATTTAGCTCTGGGCTCACTCCTGCTGCGGGCGTTGCCGCAGTTGAAGTATCGGCAGGAGTTGGCGCACCAGAACCTTCTGCCAAAACTTGGCGGAAGCGAAGCTCTGCTGTTTGACCGACTAGATCAACGACGCGACGTCCGCTATCTCCTGGAACATTGATAACAATCTGGCGGTTTGTTCCGCTACCTTGCGCGGTAACTTCGCTTTCAGCCACACCGACTGAGTCAACTCGTTGGCGAATAATTGAAACAGCCTGATCAATCGCCTCGGAAGTAATCTTGTTAGCATCATTTGATGCGCGCGGTTGCAACGTGACGCTAGTTCCCCCACGCAGATCGAGGCCCAACCGAACTGATGAAACGCCTTGGATAAAGGTCGTAGCGAGCAGACCAAAGATAAATAGGGCCAGGATTAGGAGGGCGCGCCCTGGGCGGGCAGAACTCTTCACATTTTTAGTAGGTGTGGACATAAGAGCAGAGTCTAGGCGTTAGGCGCAGGCGTGTCGAAAAGGGTTGCAGTTCCAGCAGGTGGCGTTCGTCCCAAATGGCGCCAGCCGAGTTCAGTTGCTATTCGACCTCGCGGAGTTCGAGCCATAAAACCATTTCGAACTAGGAATGGCTCGGCAACTGCTTCGACTGTTTCCGTCTCTTCGCCGACTGCGATTGCCAGAGTCGAAAGACCAACCGGCCCCCCATTGAAGCGTTCGATCAGTGCAGTAAGAACAGAGCGATCTAAACGATCCAATCCTTTCTCATCGACCTCATAAATTTCCAGAGCTACCATTGCATCGGAATGAGTCAGTAAATTTGCAGCCTTGGCATTAGCGCCGCCACTTGAACGAACCTGAGCATAATCGCGAACTCTACGAAGTAAACGGTTTGCGATACGAGGGGTTCCGCGCGATCTCCCGGCGATTTCTACAACCGCTGCCTCATCGATACTAAGTTGTAATAAGGCAGCGCTGCGTCTGATTACTTCAGCAAGTTCTGAACTTTCATAAAAATCTAGCTGTGCAGTGAATCCGAAACGATCTCGCAGAGGGCTAGGTAACAAACCAGCGCGTGTTGTTGCACCTACCAATGTAAATCGCGGAAGTTGCAATGGAATAGCAGTTGCTCCCGGACCCTTTCCAACAACCACATCAACTCGGAAATCTTCCATTGCCAAATAGAGAAGTTCTTCTGCAGGTCTTGGCAAGCGGTGAATCTCATCTAAGAAAAGAATCTCTCCTTCAACAAGTGAGGATAAAATTGCGGCGAGGTCACCCGCATGGGTAATTGCAGGTCCGCTGGTTATGCGTATTGGTGTCTGCATCTCACTTGCCAAAATCAAAGCCAAGGTAGTCTTTCCTAAACCTGGCGGACCGCTTAACAATATGTGGTCAGCGGCAGATCCACGTGAACGTGCTGCTGATAACAAAACATCTATCTGATCCCGTACACGGTGCTGGCCAATAAAGTCATCAAGAGTTTTAGGCCGCAGCGCATGCTCGGCTGTTGAATCTTCTTGCGAAAACTCTGGCGCAACTAGGCGATTCTCGTTCATATCACTTTCCACTTTAGCGACCGCCTTGAGAAAGCGCGCGCTTTAGTAAATCGGATAGTTCAAGGTTCTGCGCATCTATTCCCTCTTCACCTAATCGCGCTATTACTTGGGATATCGCCGCATCTGAATCCTTTGCTGTAAATCCAAGTGAAACCAATGCGCTTGTTAGCTGTTCACGCCAAGCCGGTTGATGGCGTTCGCTCTTTGATGAAGCGCCAAAATCGGTTAACTTGCCCTTTAGCTCAAGAATCAAGCGCTGTGCGCCCTTGCGACCGATACCTGGAACTTTCTCAATTGCCGAAATGTCTTCTTGCGAAATTGCTAACGCAAGTTGCGAAGGAGAAAGCGCTGACACTATGGAGAGCGCAACCTTTGGACCTATCCCACTTACTGTCTGAACCAGTTCAAAAAGGACTCGTTCGCCATCTTCCAGAAATGCATAAAGAGTTAGTGAATCTTCGCGAACCACCAAAGTTGTAAACAACTGAACATGCACGCCGATATTTAATTGGGCGGACGTCTTTGGAGTAACCGCAAGAGAGAGGCCGACTCCGCCAACTTCTACAATTACCTTATCGACTGCGATAGAACGAACTACTCCATTAACTAGTGAAATCACTTGGTAACCAACTTTGCCAAACGCGATTTTTCGGCGGCCAGCGCACTTGCAATCTTGGTATTTCCGCCACCTCTCCAGATATGACATATGGCAAGCGCCAAAGCATCCGTGCTATCAACAGGCTTAGGAATCTCTGTTAAAGAGAGTAAACGCTTTACCATTTCGGCAACCTGCACTTTATTTGCTCTGCCTGAGCCTGTAACCGCAGCCTTTACTTCGCTGGGAGTGTGCATTACAACTGGAATGCCGGCGCGTGCAGCAACCAGGAGCGCAATTCCTGCAGCCTGACCTGTTCCCATCACAGTCCGCACGTTATGTTGTGAAAAAACTCTCTCTACCGCGATTCGATCAGGTTTATATTTCTTGACCCAATTCGTGAACTCTTCCTCGAGTTGTAAGAGGCGTTGCTCAAGAGGGCTATCGCTTGGAGTCTTAATGACTCCAACGCTGAGTAATTTAAGTGCTGATCCAGGCAAGCCCTCAATAACTCCGATGCCGCAGCGCGTAAGGCCTGGGTCGATACCCAGAACTCTCAGCGTTGCTTGGCTCATAACTTCAAAGCCTATGTCCGAGTCCGCTAAGAGTTAGGAAAGGCTCGCCATAACCTCATCGGAGACATCAAAGTTGCTATACACATTCTGAACGTCATCTAACTCTTCGATGGCATCGATTAGTTCGAATACCTTAGTTGCGCCTTCGGCATCCAAAGGAATCGACATTGAGGGCAGGAATGATGAATCAGCAGATTCGTAATCAAGTCCAGAGTTCTGTAGCGCGGTGCGCACCGCAACTAAATCGCTAGCTTCGCAGACTACCTCAAAGGATTCGCCTAAATCGTTTACCTCTTCCGCTCCTGCTTCGAGTACTGATTCGAGAATCTTTTCTTCAGTCACCGAAGGTGCTTTCGCAATAATTATTACACCTTTGCGATTAAAGAGGTAGGAAACTGACCCAGGATCTGCCATCGAACCACCGTTGCGAGTAACAGCCACTCGAACTTCTGATGCTGCACGGTTTCGGTTATCAGATAAACATTCGATCATGATCGCTACGCCATTTGGGCCATAACCTTCGTACATAATCGTCTGCCAATCAGAACCGCCAGATTCAAGTCCAGCACCGCGCTTTACAGCGCGTTCGATGTTGTCTGCTGGCATGGAATTCTTCTTAGCCTTTGCAATCGCATCGAAGAGAGTTGGGTTTCCATCAACATCTGGACCACCATTGCGTGCTGCAACTTCAATCGCCTTGATTAACTTCGCGAAGTTCTTTGCGCGACGGCTATCAATGATCGCTTTCTTATGCTTTGTCGTTGCCCATTTGGAATGGCCTGACATGGCTAAACCTCAAACTTTCACTCTCGTTGAGCAGCGCTTCCTGGCCGCCTGATTCAATTCGCTTACTTTATCGCGCCAGTACAGACTTGATCAAAGAAATAGCGATGCACGCGTAAATCACCAGTTAACTCAGGGTGGAACGAGGTTGCCAAGAGCCTGCCTTGTCGAACCGCAACTGCGTGGGTTCCTTGTGCAGTTTTTACTGAAGAGAGAACTTCAACGTTTGCGGCAACTTCTTCAACCCATGGTGCGCGAATAAATACGGCATGAAGGCTTACGCCTTGAAAATCTAAATCACTTTCAAAGGAATCGACTTGGCGACCAAATGCATTTCGGCGCACTGTCATATCGATTCCACCGAAGGTCTGCTGACCCTCTGATCCATCAATGATTCGATCTGCTAAAAGAATCATTCCTGCACACGATCCGTAGACCGGCATACCTGATTTGATTCGATCTCTAATCGGTTGCATCAAGTTAAAGGTCGTCGCAAGGTGCGCAATAGTTGTCGACTCTCCCCCAGGAAGAATCAGGGCATCGACTTCATCTAGTTCTTCTGGTCGCCGAACGGTTAGCGCCGCATGGCCCGCGCTCTTTGCTGCAATTACGTGCTCGCGGAAATCACCTTGAAGAGCAAGAACGCCAATCTTCATTTGCTAATTAACTACCAACCGCGTTCAGCTAAGCGATGCGGTGCAGGCAGGTCAGCAACATTTATTCCAACCATTGCTTCGCCAAGACCGCGGGAGGCATCAGCAATAACCTTCGCGTCCTCAAAGAAGGTAGTTGCCTTTACGCAGGCAGCTGCGCGAGTTGCAGGATCGCCTGACTTAAAGATTCCTGAGCCGATGAATACGCCATCAGCGCCCATCTGCATCATCAACGCTGCATCGGCAGGAGTTGCAATACCGCCTGCAGTAAATAGAACAACCGGAAGTTTCCCAGTCTCGGCTACTTCTTTAACTAGCGCATAAGGAGCTTGTAACTCTTTTGCAGCGACATAGAGTTCGTCTTCGCGCATTGAAGATAAGCGGCGAATTTCTGCGCCGATCTTGCGCATATGCATCATGGCGTTAGAAACATCTCCAGTACCAGCTTCGCCCTTTGAGCGAATCATCGCTGCACCTTCGTTGATACGTCGCAGCGCTTCACCTAAGTTGGTTGCACCGCAAACAAAAGGAACTTTGAAATCCCACTTATCGATATGGTTTTCAAAATCTGCTGGAGTCAAAACTTCTGACTCGTCGATGTAGTCGACGCCCAGTGATTCAAGAATGCGCGCTTCGACAAAGTGACCGATGCGTGCCTTGGCCATTACGGGAATTGTCACCGCAGCTTTAATCTTTTCGATCATATCTGGATCTGACATGCGTGCCACGCCACCTTGGGCGCGAATGTCGGCGGGTACGCGCTCTAGAGCCATAACAGCGCAAGCACCGGCATCTTGGGCGATCTTGGCCTGCTCAACGTTGACGACATCCATGATGACGCCACCCTTAAGCATTTCTGCCATACCGCGCTTAACGCGAGCTGTTCCGACTGCCTCTGACATCGCTAACTCCCTAAAGAATCTATCCAAATAGTTAAGGGCTTAATACTACTTTGCTGAAGCAGATGGCGCATCCGCGGGGTTTTGCAATAGAAAAGGCGTAAATTCTGGTTCTTTATCGGTGAGTGCAATCCAGATCTGCCCAGCCGCGAACGGAATATCCGCTCCATCGGATGTTCTCCAACTTGTACCTGAATTTGCCGTTGGCCGGCTCCATAGCGCTTCAATATATTTTCCATCGCGCAATACATAGCCCCGGCCACTACCAACCGTGGCCGAGAAAGGTGTAACACCGCCGAATTTATCTTTGTATTCAGAAGGTGTTATCGATACCAACTGAATAACAAATGTCGAGGCACCTAACTGGCTTCCATTTGCCGCAAGATTCGGGAAACCTCCGTGAGAAAGCAACCAACGATTTTCGACTTCTGACCAAATAGCTTCATAGGAATTGGCCGGCCATGAAACTTTCGCGGATGCTATCGCCGTCCCTGTATCAACTGAATCTGAAAAGTTCCATCCTGCGCTCTTCGAAACAGTAACAGGAAGTTGCTGCTCCTTAACTTTTTGCATCAACGTTTGTGCTTGCAACATCATCGCCGTTGGTGCGTTTCGCATTGGGTCATTTGAGTAGATCTCACGCGACTGGCGCTGCGCACCTAAGTTCTCCAGATTTGCTGCAGCGATAACAGGTAGCAACTTCTTCTGTGCTCCGCTGTAAGCAAAGGCAACTCTGCCAAATTGTTCAAGAATTTCTATATCTGAGATGCGGGCGCTTCTTACTGGTCCGATAACTGCGGGAATCTTCGATGAGTAGACCGCTGCGAGTCTGGTGAGTCCACCTTCTACTTGTTCTATGTAAATCACATCTGCATCTTCTAGACCAGCCTGTGGATGCGCTGCCCGAGTGTCATCGATCTTCACAACCAGTATTGGTCCATCGCTACCAACGCGACCACTTAAAGAGTTAACTGGTTCAGGATCCTTGAAGACGTTTTCGATCTGACCCAACTTTGAAAACTGATCCAGCGACAGAAAGCTCAAGCCGACAATAAGTACCGATGAGAATCCAATAACCAAAAATAGAAATTTCCTAAAGAACATCGGCTTCGAATTCATAGGTAACAGGAAGAGGCGCTCGACCAGCTAATCGAAAAATTCGGAAAACCGGCTTTCGTCGCACCATTTGAGTGCGGTTAACCGCATCCACATGCAGGGCTATGGCAATGCGAATCTTGTCGGTCAGTTCGCTTAATTCGCGCAGTAAATCTTTTTCAATCGAACCGTTAACAAGATGCCCGTCATGTAGCAAAAGTCCAAGCGCACCAGATAAACCACTTTCGGCTTGGGACCGTGCGCTCATTTGCGCATCTCTTGCTTGGTGAGCAGCCGCGGTCAAAAGAAGTGATGAAGCTGGATCGGCGATCTCACTCTTGGCGATTTCTAAAGCAACCGCTGCGCGACGCTGAAGGAGTCCATCTAGATTTGCCCAACTAGTTTCAACACGATTATGCAAGCGATCTAACCTTGTCGCCGAATACGACAGATACCAAATAGCAAGAACCACAACTAGCGCAATGATGAAGAACTCCTCCATTTAATTTCCTTCTCTTCCAAGAAAGCGATTCCATGCACGATTCTCTGACGAAAGGGTTACGCCCGAACTACCAACGAGAGCCATTTCGTAAATCGAGTAAATATCTTCAGCCACAACATCCCAATCGAAGCGTTGCGCATACTCTTTGCCACGTTTAGCAATTTCTTTTCGTTTCTCATTATCGCGTAACAGATCTATAGCAACGCGGGCTAAATCTTGTGAATTCTCTGATTTAAAGAGCGCTCCATACTCACCATGACCTAGCAAGGAGTCAAAGGCGGGAATATCGCTGGCTAGTACCGCGGCTCCCCCTGCTAAGGCTTCGGCAAGAATGATTCCGAACGATTCTCCGCCAGTGTTGGGTGCAACATAGATGGCAACCGAAGAAAGGAAATCTGCCTTTTCTTTCTCAGAAATTCTTCCTAAAAATTCGAAGCGACCGCGCAATTGCGGATCAATGCTTTCAATCACTTCTTTACTCTCGCCGGGACCTGCAACTAAAACCCGTACATCAGGTGCGAATCTTGCAATTATCGGAAGCGCTTCGAGCAGTACGGGTAAACCCTTACGTGGTTCTTCATAGCGACCGATAAACCCAATTGTGTTACCGCTCCATTTATCCAGCACTTCACCATCTCGATATCGATCTGCATAGATTCCGTTTGGAATTACTACCGCATCGGTTTCTAGGTGCTCAGTTAACGTCGAGCGAGCGGCTTCACTTACAGCAATTCGTGCGGTTAATTTTTCGATCACTGGTTCAAGGATTGGTCCAATGGCAAAGATCGCCTTCTGGCGCTTGGCTGCAGCATGGAAAGTTCCTACCATCGGTCCCTCTGCCGCCCAACAAGCTAAGAGCGAGATTGATGGGATTGCGGGTTCGTGTAAATGCAAGAGATCAAATTTTCCATTGCTTATCCACTGACGAACTCTGGCAAAGGCGATTGGGCCAAAGAGAACGCGAGCAACTGCTCCGTTATATGGAATCGAGATTGGTTTTCCCGCACTTGTTACATATTCAGGAGTATTTTCCTCATCAACAACTGGAGCCAAAACTGATACGTAATGTCCTTTAGCAATCAAATACTCAGCAAGATCGCGAACATGGCTCTGTACGCCACCTGGTGTATCCCAGCCATATGGGCAAACCAGCCCGATGCGTAACTTCTTTAGCGTCATGCGCTGCGCTCCTGGAAGTCGCCATCTACCCAGATGCGCTGCAACATATGCCAATCCTGTGGAGCGGATGCAATTCCCTCCGCAAATTGATCAGCACATCGCTGAACAACTTGCGAGATTTTCTCTTCTTCACTTCCATGGGTGGGAATCTCCACCGATTTCAAGACGATATGAATCCCAGTAGAGGTGTAAGAAACATAAGCGGTAATTAATGGAATACCCGTTCTGATGGCAAGCAAGGCAGGACCGGCAGGCATTCGCGCAGGATGACCGAAGAAGGAAACGCTCACACCGTTCTTTGAGAGATCGCGATCTGCAACGAGGGCAATCAACCTGCCTTCTCTAGCTCTCTGCATCAAGGTGACTATTGATCTTGAATCGAGTGCAAGCACTTCCATCCCAATATTTTGGCGGTACTCCAAAAATTTATTAAATAGCGCTTCTGGCTTCAAACGCTCCGCAACTGTTACGAGTGGAAATCCCATTCCACAGAAGTAGGAGCCGGCGTGGTCCCAGTTACCTGCGTGCGGAAGTGCGACAACTACACCTGTTCCGTTCTTCATCGGAGCAGTAAGTAGCTCTTCACCATCAACAGTGACTTTTGAAACTATGAGTTCGCGCGACCAATCGGGGGATCTAAATGTGTCGCACCAGTAACGCATATATGAACTCATCGCTTGGCGCATTAATTCATCCATTTCAGATGAGGATTTAGTCGGACAGACTCGTGACAGATTAGAACGCAGTCTTTTCACGCGCGCTCCGTTGCGATTTAGCGTATATCTTCCTATTGCATCAAAAGTTTTGTAAGCAAACTTTTCCGGTAGCGCTCGTACTAAACGCCAACCAGCGAAATACCCACCTGCCACTGCGAAATCAAAATTCATTGCTTTACAGCGCTGCCTTCACAATCAAAATTCTTTGAAAAACAGTTACGACGGCAAGAACGAGCAGGGCCCAGATACCTATAGCCAGTGCGAAAGGAACTCCAAGTCCTTCCAAACCAATCGCGGTCAAGGCGATAATCAAGCGCTCAGTTCGTTCTGCGATTCCACCAGAGCATGGAATCTGCATACTCTCTGCTTTAGCCCTTATATATGGAACGAGCGAACCAAAAACTAGCGAGCCGATTACTACAGCAGTTAGCGGGTCATCTGACTTGATTAAGAAAAGCGTTAACCCAACCAAAATTGCTGAGTCTGTGATTCGATCAATGGTTGAATCTAAAAATCCGCCCCAAGCGCTGGCGCCTTTATTGGATATTCGCGCCATTGCACCATCAAAGAGGTCACTAAGTGCGAAAAATGAGATGACGAGAGTTCCAATAAAGAAATCGCCCTTGGGATAGAAGTAGAGAGCCGAAGTAATAAGGCCCAGCGCACCAATGAAAGTCACTGCATTTGGAGTTAATCCAATAGCAAGAGCACCGCGTGCGATCGGATTGATGGCGCGGGTGACGGCGGGCTTTAAAGAGGCGCTTAACATCAGGTCCATCGTAGGCTCCCGTGCGGATTTTCACCTATTCTGACGCCTGTGAGTTCAGAGAGAGATACCGCTTATCCGCGTATCCATATATATGGACATGTCTCCTCGCAACCAAAGGCGCTAGCTGAACTATTCAACGCCGTTCATACAAGCGTTCCGATCGCTGAGAGCCAACTCGCTATCTTTGCGATTAATCCTGCAGCTGGTATCGATCAAGAGACAATCAATCTTTGGTCAGTGCTATCGGATTATCAATTACCTCGTTTAGTAGTCGTTAATGAATTAGAAGGCAGTGATTCTGATTTTGATGATGCAGTTCTACTTGCCAATCGTGTTTTCGATCCCCTAGTAACTCCTTATTTAGTTTTACATGACGATGCAGGTAATCCCACTGCCTTGATCGATCTCGAGACTCTAGAAATTATCGATTATTCGCAAAGTCCGACTGCACGTAGAGATAGCGATGTCGAACATAAAGAGTTAGTCGCTGATTTCAGAAGTGAATATTTAGAGGCGGTAGAAGATGCTGGAGAAAGCGCATTTGAAGCCGGTTTACTCTTTCCGGCGATTCCGATTGTTATAAGCAAAGGAATCGGTGTGGATATTGTGAACGCCTTTATTGAAAGAGTGGCAAAGAGCTAATTACCAAGCCTGCGCTAGTTCGGCGCGGGTTTGAGCTAGTAGAACTGGCAAAACTTTAGTCTGTCCAATAAGGGGCATGAAGTTAGCATCGCCGGACCAACGCGGAACGATATGTTGATGGATATGTTCAGCTACCCCTGCTCCTGAAATCGCACCTTGGTTCATGCCAAGATTAAAGCCGGCGGGCGCTGAAACTTTGCGAAGAGTTTTCATCGCGTGAGCGCTTAGCTCAAAGATTTCATTACGTTCGTCATCGCTAAGTTCAGTTAAATCAGCGACATGGCGATATGCGCAGATTAACAAATGGCCAGCGTTATACGGATAAAGATTCATGACAACGTAGGCGTTTGTTCCGCGAGCAACAACCAGACCTTCTTCATCGCTCATCTTCGGTATCTCGCAGAAAGGACAGGTAACTTTATTTCCCGCAAGCGGACGATTCTCGCCCTTTAAATACTCCATACGGTGCGGCGCCCAAAGTCGTTCCCAGCGATCGGGCATTCCCGCTCCGCCTGGTATTACTTGATCGCCTTCGCGCATTACTTAAACCTGTTTGCGATCTGCGATTGCACTTCGAATTTCAGCGATGGCATCTGCAACGGCAATAGAGTTCTTCTGCTCACCGTTACGATAGCGAATCGAGACCTTGCCAGCTTTTTGATCTTCTTCGCCAGCAATCAACATGTACGGAACTTTCTGCATCTGCGCATTGCGAATCTTCTTCTGCATGCGATCATCAGATGCATCTAAATCGATACGGATCCCGGCTGCTTTAAACTCTTTCACAACTGATGCAAGGTAATCAGCAAACGCTTCAGCAACGGGAATTGCGGTAACTTGAACTGGCGCCAACCATGGAGGGAAAGCTCCCGAATAGTGCTCGGTTAGTACTCCAAAGAAACGTTCAATAGAACCAAAGAGTGCGCGGTGAATCATCACTGGACGTTGGCGAGTTCCATCGGTTGCTGAATATTCGAGTTCAAAACGTTGCGGCAATTGGAAGTCAACTTGAATAGTCGACATCTGCCAAGTGCGACCAATTGCATCCTTTGCTTGAACCGAAATCTTAGGCCCGTAAAACGCAGCGCCGCCCTCATCGAGAACTAGCTCTAGATTTTGAGCTACCGCTGCTTTGCGTAGCGCTTCTGTTGCTTCTTCCCAGTCGCTATCTTCGCCAACAGATTTTTCGGGGTTGCGCGTTGAGAGTTCGAGATAGAAATCTTCTAGTCCGTAATCGCGTAACAAGTTAAGTACGAAGGTCAGTAGCGAATCTAGTTCGCCCACCATCTGTTCTTTTGTGCAATAAATGTGGGCATCATCTTGGGTAAAGCCACGTGCGCGAGTGAGACCGTGAATTACACCTGATTTTTCATAACGATAGACAGTTCCAAATTCAAAGAGGCGAATCGGAAGCTCGCGATAAGAGCGGCCACGCGATGCAAAAATCAAATTATGGAATGGGCAGTTCATTGGTTTCATGTAGTACTGCTGACCAGCGCGCTTTACTGTGCCATCAGCGTGGAATTCCTCATCCATAACCATAGGTGGATACATACCTTCTGAGTACCACTGCAAGTG
>JBEAMT010000074.1:0-3006 GCA_041165825.1 Actinomycetota bacterium
AGTTGGAAAGGTATCTATGCAGCAGTACTTCACCGACAAGATCAGCGGCGCTGAACTTGCTAAGGCGATTGAAAATGCATGGAAGGGCAAGCCAAAGACTTGGCGTGGAGAAGCTGCTTAAGTGCACTTCCACCACTTTAATGTCTATAATTACGTAAATAGAATCATCCCGAGGCGAGGAAACTCGCCTCGGGATGATTTCTCTTAGGAAGGGAGATTCGGGTGACTCGCACAAGATCCATAAAGAAATTTATGAAATTTGCCGGCGTTCCACTTGCAATCTTCATAGTTGTTCTCGTAGTGCCCTTTGTAAATGGTTTCTATTACTCCTTTACAGATTGGGATGGTTTCAAAACCACCAAATTTATTGGATTAACTAATTACACAGATTCATTCTCAGATCCAAGATTCTGGTCAACTTTAAAGTTCACTGCACTTTTCGTAGTGGTATCACTCATTCTGGTTAACGCAGTTGCTTTTGGACTTGCTCTGATAGTCACCTCAAAACTCAAGAGTAAAAATTTCTTGCGCACCTTCTTCTTCGTACCAAATCTCATTGGTGGCGTAATCCTTGGCGTTATCTGGCAATTTATCTTCAATAGCGCACTCGTTGCACTCGCCGAAAAATATGACTGGGAGATGTTTAAAGAATCCTGGTTACAAGATACAAATAAAGCTTTTTGGGCGCTGATTATCGTTACCGTCTGGCAATCATCTGGCTACATGATGATTGTTTACATCACAGGCCTTATCTCAATCGAAAATGATGTTCTCGAAGCCTCACAAATTGACGGGGCTTCTCCGCTACGCACCTTATTCGCTATAAAGATCCCACTTATGGCGCAGGCCTTTACTATTGCGCTCTTTTTGACGCTGCGAAGCGGTTTTATGGCCTACGACGTCAACGTGGCCCTTACTGGCGGTGGACCATTCCGCACAACCGAACTGATCTCACTACATATCTTTGAAGATGCCTTTGCTGAAGGTGACTTCGGTACCGGCCAAGCCAAAGCAGTCGTAATGTTCTTAGTTGTGGCCCTAGCGGCTCTTGTCCAAGTAACTATCTCAAAGAGATACGAGGTGCAGCGATGAATACCCGTGCACGTTGGGGCAAGAGAGCCACATTTTGGGTCGGACTCACGCTCGCCTTCGCCTATTTCTTCCCATTCTTCTTAGTCTTTGTTAACTCAGTTAAGCTCAAGTTCGATATTCTGGAAAATCCACTGGCATTCCCGGCAGAAATTACCTGGGATAACTACAAACAAGCTCTAACCAAGATGGAATTTTTCCGCTCACTGACCAACTCACTGATCATCACAATCTTTAGCGTTTCACTCTTGATTATCTTCTCTTCCATGCTGGCTTACTATCTAGCGCGCACCAAGACAAAATCATCAAAGTACATCTTCTTAGGTCTTGTCGCTTCAATGATTGTTCCCTTCCAAGCTCTGATGATTCCATTTATGGCGCTCTTTGCTCCATTTGTTTCTTGGAACAACCGCGCATCGCTCGTCTTCTTCTACATCGGCTTTGGCGTCGCACTATCAACATTTTTATATCATGGCTTTATTACCACCATTCCTACCGAAATTGATGAGGCAGCATCGATTGATGGCGCCTCCGATATGGTGGCATTCTGGAAAATCATCTTCCCGATGATGCGCCCAATCACCGCAACTGTTGCCATCATCAATGCGCTCTGGATCTGGAATGACTTCTTGTTGCCACGTCTCGTGCTGACAAGAGAAACACAAACTCTGCCGCTATCTACCTATCTCTTCTTTGGACAGTACTCAATTGAATATGGACAAGCGATGGCTGGTCTTGCACTCGCTGTTATCCCTATTGTGATCTTCTATCTAATCCTGCAAAAGCAGTTTATTTCAGGTATTTCACAGGGCGCTGTTAAGTAAAGTATTTAGTTCATCTTCAATACCGATTGGCGCACAACCAACTCAGTCGGCACAACAATCTGCGAATCAGGGCTATCAGGCTTTTCAATATGCGCCATCACTTGAGACGCAGCAAGTTGACCTAAGAACGGCACCGGTTGGGAAATAGTTGTAATCCCTAAAGTCTGCGCAAAATCGTGTCCGTCATATCCCACAATCGACATATCTTCTGGAATACGTAAGCCCTTCTTGCGAAGCGAGCGATACACACCAAAGGCCATCTCATCTGATTCACAGAAGATTGCAGTCGGCAGCTTCTTACGAGTTAAGAACTCATCCATCGCAAGCTCGGCGGTATGGCTAGCAAAGTCGGCAATCAATTCGAAGGCAGGATTAAATTCTAGGTCGTGTTTTTCAAGTACAGATAAAAATCCATCTTTACGATTGCTCGCTACTTTAAAGTCAAAGGCCCAATCTTTCTGCCCCAACATCAACCCAATTTCGGTATGTCCCATATCAACTAAATGTTGAGTTGCAACTTGGGCACCTTTTACGTCATCAATTGAAACAGATGAACAGCGCGGATCAGAGATTCCTAAGAGCGAGACCGGAATTCCTAAACCTAGAATCTCCTTAAATTCTTTATCTGTTGGAGGCAGAGAGATAACAATCAAACCATCGACTTTATCGACCAACTTCTTTTGCTGAAAGACTCGCTGCCGCGCATCTACCTGCGCAAAGTTATAGAGCAGCAGATCAAGCCCTGCTTCACGTAGCGCTTGTTCAACTCCGGCAACTGCCTGCGAGAAATACCAACGCGAAAGAAAGGGCGCAATCACACCGATCGTATTTGTCTTATCACTTGCCCCTCGCGGCAATAAATCTGGGCGGATTGGGTAATCTAAATCGCGAGCTGCATCAACAATCTTCTTTCGCGTCTTCTCATTGACATGGTGGATTCCCCGCAGAGCGCGCGAGACAGTCGCCGGTGAGACCCCAGCCTTCTTCGCGATTTCGACGATCCCCGCCATTGCCAACCTTTCCCAGACCTGCAAATTCCTGCAAAAGATGGTCTCAAGGTACTACCGACCCCAAAAAGTAGATAGACCGAGTT
>JBEAMT010000075.1:0-6915 GCA_041165825.1 Actinomycetota bacterium
AACTGATTACCTGCATGTTGATGCCGCATCTATGTTCTTCGTTACCAACCCAGAACGCTTTGACGTTGTCGTAACCGACAATCTATTTGGCGATATCTTGACTGATATCGCAGCGGCCATCTGTGGCGGAATCGGTCTTGCGGCATCTGGCAATATCAACCCAACTGGCGCTTACCCTTCCATGTTTGAGCCAGTACATGGTTCAGCCCCAGATATCGCAGGCAAAAATCTAGCTGACCCGACTGCAACCGTTATGTCTGTTGCCATGATGTTGGATCACTTGGGTTATGCAGATGCTGCGCGTGAGATCGAATCTGCAGTAAACGCAGACTTACTTGTGCGTGCAGATAAGAAGCGAAGCACTACAGAAATCGGAGACGCGCTACTGGCGCAACTTTAAAATGAAGATAACGCTAAATCCCAACGCTAAAGATGCCGCTACTCGCGATTCCTTGGTTGCTGAAGGTGGATTTGGTAAGTACTACACCGATCATATGGTCGTTTGCGAGTGGTCTGAAAAAGATGGTTGGGCCGAGCCAGAATTGAAGCCCTATGGCCCGCTTTCACTCGATCCAGCAACAGCGGTTTTCCATTATGGCCAAGAGATTTTCGAAGGAATGAAGGCTTATCGCCAACCAGATGGCGGCATCTCACTCTTTCGCCCTGAAGCAAATGCGCGTCGCTTTGCAAAATCAGCAGCGCGATTAGCTCTTCCAGAAATGCCAGAATCTTTATTTATCGAAACCGTTGAAGCACTTGTTAAGCAAGATGCAGGTTGGGTACCAAATAAAGTTGGCGAATCTTTATATATCCGTCCATTCATGATCGCTACTGAAGTTGGACTAGGTGTTCGCCCATCAAATAAGGCGACTTACATTCTTATTGCAACGCCTGCCGGTGCTTACTTCGATCCATCCAAGGCCGTCTCTGTTTGGATCTCAACCGAATACGTCCGCGCTGCTCAAGGCGGAACAGGTGAGGCAAAGTGCGGCGGAAACTACGCGGCATCCCTTGTTGCACAAAAAGCTGCTGCAAAAGAAGGTTGCGATCAGGTTGTTTGGATCGATGCCAAAGAACGTAAGTGGATTGAGGAAATGGGCGGCATGAACCTCTACTTCGTAAAGGGTAAAGGAACTGACGCCACAGTCATCACGCCAAAGTTAACTGGAACTTTATTGCCAGGAATTACTCGTGATTCAATTTTAACTGCGGCTAAAGATCTTGGTTACAAAACCGATGAAGTAATGCTTTCGATTGATGACTGGCGTGAAGGCGTTTCATCCGGTGAGATCACTGAAATCTTTGCTTGCGGTACCGCCGCAGTTGTTTCACCAGTAGGCCAAGCTAAGAGTGCGATGGGCACATGGATTACCGGTGACGGACAACCTGGTGCAATCACTATGCAGATCCGCAACCACTTACTCGCAATTCAGCACGGAACAACTTCAGATAAGCATGGCTGGGTTAAGCGAGTTATCTAATGACAATCTCTGATGCTTTTCATATATATGACACAACTCTGCGCGATGGCGCACAGCAAGAGGGCTTAAACCTCTCGGTTCATGACAAGTTAACTATTGCTCGTCACCTAGATGACTTAGGCGTTGGGTTTATTGAAGGTGGCTGGCCTGGTGCAAACCCGAAGGACACCGAATTCTTTGCCCTCGCAAAAAAAGAGTTGAAGCTTAAGAACGCCACCTTTGTAGCCTTCGGCGCCACTCGCCGTCCAAATGTAAAAGCCGCTGATGATGTTTTGTTAGGTGCACTTCGCGATAGTGGCGCTCCAGCAGTTACCTTGGTTGCTAAATCTTTCGATCGCCACGTTGATCTTGCGCTTAAGACAACTCTCGAAGAAAACCTTGCGATGATTCGCGACTCAGTAGCTCACCTTCGCCAAGAAGGACAGCGAGTATTTCTAGATGCCGAGCATTTCTTCGATGGTTATCGTGCAAATCGCGATTACGCACTAGAAGTTATCCGTGTTGCAATGGAGGCAGGCGCCGACGTTGCAGCGCTCTGCGATACCAATGGCGGCATGCTGCCGGATGAAATTGCCGATGTTGTTCATGATGTTTTAACTGCCACCTCTGCACGTATCGGCATTCATTGCCATAACGACACTGGCTGTGCTGTTGCAAACTCAATGGCTGCTGTTGCTGCGGGTGCAACTCACGTACAAGGAACTCTTAATGGTTACGGCGAACGAACAGGTAACGCCGATCTCGTAACAATCATCGCTAATCTCGAACTTAAGAAGAAGCAGTTGGTACTACCACCAAATGCGCTGCGTGAGTCTTTCCGAATCTCACATGCAATTGCCGAAGTAACCAATATTTCGCCTTCAGGTCGCCAGCCATATGTTGGAGTATCTGCTTTCGCACATAAGGCCGGTCTTCACGCCTCAGCCATCAAAGTTGATCCATTTTTATATCAACATGAAGATCCAGCATCTGTCGGAAACGATATGCGCATGCTGGTTTCAGATATGGCTGGCCGCGCTTCTATCGAACTTAAATCACAAGAACTCGGTGTTGATCTGGGCGGCGATCGCGAGCTGGTTGGTCGCATCGTAGATCGTGTGAAAGAGATGGAATCTCGTGGCTTTACCTTCGAAGCAGCCGATGCTTCATTCGAACTACTCATGCGAGAAGAAATATCTGGCAAACGTCCTTCATTTTTCAAGATTGAACATTGGCTAACAACTGTCGAACGCGCTGAAGATCAAACCATTGGTACTAAGGCGGAAGTAACCGTTACCGCGCAAGGTAAAGAGATCTCCTGCTCTGGTACAGGAAACGGTCCAGTTAACGCATTCGATAACGCACTTCGTTCTGGGTTGAAGCAGTTGTATCCAGAACTCGAAGTTCTAGAACTTACTGATTACAAGGTACGTATTCTCGAAGGCCGCCTGGGCACTGGTGCTATCACTCGCGTACTCGTAGAAACATCAGATGGTAAAGGTGAATGGAATACCGTTGGTGTTCACGAAAACGTTATCGCCGCATCTGCCATGGCACTTGAAGATGCAGTTACCTTCGGCCTACTGCGCCAAGGTCGCAAACCCGAGTAACCTTTAACGCATGGGAAGCGTTGCATTTAGTGAAATTCGTGATGCCTTTCTCAAGTATCTTGAATCAGAGCGCAATCTTTCCGCCCACACAATCCGTGCTTATCTAGGCGATCTGGATTCCTTCTTCGAACATCTTGAAAAATTAGATGTAACCGACTTTGCAAAGCTTGAACTCTCGCATATCCGTTCTTGGCTTGCCAACCAACAGGTTAAAGGGGGAGCGCGCACCACGCTTTCTCGTCGCGCTGTCTCAATTCGTTTATTTACAAAGTGGGCGATGAAGAAGGGATATCTTGCCAAAGATGTCGGTGCAACGCTGGCAACTCCAAAAGGCGCACGCACTTTGCCAGAGGTATTAAATGTTGCTGATGCCGGCCTTGCGATGGATGCGCTTGCTATGCGAGTTGCCGAAGAAGATGGACCGCTCTCCAAACGTGATTGTGCGATGGTTGAAGTCTTATACGCCAGCGGTGCCCGTGTATCCGAACTTTGCGGGCTTGATTTGCAAGATATTGACTACGAGCGAAACACAATTCGTGTAATAGGCAAAGGAAATAAAGAGCGCACCATTCCGTTGGGAAATCCAGCGATGCGTGCACTCGATGCTTGGTTAAAAGAGGGACGGCCTTCGCTAGCTGGCGAGAAATCAGAACGCGCGGTTTTCTTAGGTGCGCGCGGAAAAAGAATTGATCAACGCACTGTTCGCACCGTTGTGTATCACGCACTTGAAGCTTTAGAAGGTGCAGTGAAATTAGGACCACATGCGCTTCGCCATTCTGCTGCCACACATCTACTTGAGGGGGGAGCAGACCTTCGCACCGTGCAAGAAATCTTGGGACATGCCTCCCTTGCCACAACTCAGATCTATACCCATGTATCTACTGAAAGATTGCAAAAAGCCTTTAAACAAGCCCACCCCCGCGCATAGATAGAGATCGAGGTGTGGATTTAGCACCCCTTGGCGGCAGGTAAGATTTCCCCTGCACCAGAGCCATTCTGTAAAAGAACCTTTGGTGACATCTCAGCACTTATGTATGAACTGCTTCGCAGGGAATACAAGCCACTTCGGTCCAACTTGAGAAATTTAGTTTCAAAGGTTGGTCGGCGTTGTAGGTGCGACGGGTTTAACAAATTGTTAAACCATTAACCGAGCAGGTTTATTGCGCTGTCTTCTGCGCAAATAAACCTAAGAAGGAGAACGCTGCCATGGCAGTTGTAACAATGCGAGAACTCCTCGACAGTGGAGTCCACTTCGGACATCAGACACGTCGCTGGAACCCAAAGATGAAGCGCTTTATTTTCACAGAGCGCAACGGCATCTACATCATCGATATCCAGCAATCACTTGCACTTATCGATCAAGCATATGAATTCGTAAAGGACACCGTCGCAAAGGGTGGACACGTTCTTTTCGTTGGAACAAAGAAGCAAGCACACGAACCGATCATGCAGCAGGCTGCACGCGTTGGAATGCCAACCGTCACCGAGCGCTGGTTAGGTGGAATGCTTACTAACTTCCCAACTGTTTACAAGCGTATTCAGCGCCTCAAAGAGCTTGAAGCTCTAGAGAACGCAAATGATCTTTTGCTTACCAAGAAAGAACTTCTTGTTCTTCGTCGTGAGCGCGAAAAACTATTTAAGAACCTCGACGGAATCCGTCATATGACCAAGTTGCCTTCAGCGATCTGGGTTGTAGATACCAAGAAAGAGCACCTCGCTGTTCAAGAGGCGAAGAAGCTAGGTATTCCGGTAATTGCAATCTTGGATACAAACTGCGATCCAGATGAAGTAGATTACAAGATTCCAGGTAATGACGATGCGATCCGTTCAATCGGTCTACTAACTCGCGTTATCACCGATGCAATTGTTGAGGGCATGAAGGCTCGTACAGCAAATGCACCGGCTCCGGCTGTGTCCGAGCAACTAGCTAACGAAATGTTGTCCGCGGTTCCAGCTGAATCTGCGAATACAGATGCTGTGCTTGAAACTACAACAACACCGGAGGCATAAGTAAATTGGCTAACTATTCAGCAGATGATGTAAAGCGTCTTCGCGAAGCAACAGCAGCAGGAATGCTCGATTGCAAGAAGGCGCTCGATGAAGCAGATGGCGATTACAACAAAGCCCTCGACATCATTCGAGTAAAGGGACTTAAGGGAGTTACCAAGCGCGAAGGTCGCTTGACTTCAAATGGTCTAGTGGTTGCAAAGGTTTCCGGAGATTTCGGCGTAATGCTCGAGCTCAACTGCGAAACTGACTTCGTTGCAAAGGGCGAGCGTTTTATCGCACTTGGCGATGAGCTAGTTGATCACCTACTTGCGTCAAAGACTCCAACAGTTGAAGCATTCCTTGCTTCAACAATGGCTAACGGAAAGACTGTGCAAGCAGTTATTGATGAAGGCAATGCAACGATGGGCGAGAAGATCGAAATTCGCAATGTTGCTGTAGTAGATGGCCCAGTTGGACTATACCTACACAAGACTTCACCAGATCTTCCACCTCAGGTTGGCGTACTAGTTTCACTTGCTAAGGAAGCAGCCGAAGTTGGTAAAGATATTGCGCAGCACATCGCAGCTTTCGCACCTAAGTTCGTAAATCGCGAAGATGTTCCTGCAGACCTCATTGAAAATGAGCGTCGTATCGCCGAAGAAACTGCCCGTGAAGAAGGCAAGCCAGAGGCGTCACTTTCTAAGATCATCGAAGGTCGCGTAACCGGCTTTGTGAAGGAAGTTTCGCTAATTGAGCAGGCTTTCGCAAAAGATGCGAAGAAGACTGTGAAGCAGATCCTCGATGAGGCAGGAACCGCCGTCAAGGCATTCCATCGTTTCCGCGTAGGTCAGTAAACTAAGAAGAACAACTTCAAAGCACCAAGCTTTAGAAAAGGAGCACCCATGCCCGGTACAAGAGGAACGTATCGGCGGGTGCTCCTTAAACTTTCCGGCGAAGTTTTCGGTGGAGAAAAAGGCATCGGCGTAGATATCAATGTCATGCGCGATGTCGCAAAGCAGATTAAAGATGTTGTTAAAACCGGCGTTCAGATGGCAGTTGTTGTCGGTGGCGGTAATTACTTCCGCGGTGCAGAACTACAGCAAGTTGGTATGGACCGTGCACGCGCTGACTACATGGGAATGCTCGGAACAGTTATGAACTGTCTTGCGCTCCAAGATTTTCTTGAAAAAGAAGGCGTCGACACTCGCGTGCAAACTGCGATCACCATGGGCCAAGTTGCTGAGCCTTACATTCCACGCCGCGCTATTCGCCACCTTGAAAAAGGCCGTGTAGTTATTTTCGGCGCAGGTGCCGGAATGCCATTCTTTACAACCGACACAGTTGCCGCACAGCGCGCACTCGAAATCGGATCAGAAGCACTTCTACTTGCCAAGAGCGGCGTTGATGGCGTCTACAGCGCAGATCCAAAGAAAGATGCAACAGCGACAAAGTTCGACGATATTTCCTACAACGAGGTTCTATCTAAATCACTGGCGGTTGCAGATGCAGCAGCATTTAGCTTATGTCGCGAAAACAAGTTGCCGATAATTGTCTTTGATCTTATGTCTAATGGAAATATTGCTCGCGCAGTACGTGGTGAAAAGATCGGCACCTTAGTTTCTTAAGTTTTCCCATAGCTTTACCTATTAGAGGAGTAAGAAAATGGCAGATGTAGCAAGTGCTCTAGCCGATGCGCAGAGCAAGATGGATAAGGCTGTCGAAGTTGCTAAAGATGATTTTGCAACAATTCGCACCGGCCGTGCTCATCCCGCGCTCTTTAATAAGATCATGGTTGATTACTACGGAACCTTCACACCTCTGTCACAACTTGCTTCAATCCAAGTTCCAGAAGCGCG
>JBEAMT010000076.1:0-4820 GCA_041165825.1 Actinomycetota bacterium
CACCGCCCTTACCGGATTGCGAGTTGACGCGAATCACGGCTTCGTAGGAGCGGCCGATATCTTTTGGATCAATTGGTAAATAAGGAATAGCCCATGTGAATTTATCTTTATCAACTCCGGCCGCTAGTGCATCTTTTTCAAGGTGCTCAAAGCCTTTCTTGATGGCGTCTTGATGTGAGCCAGAGAAGGCGGTGAAAACTAGATCTCCGCCATATGGATGGCGTTCTGGAACCCGAAGTTGGTTGGCATATTCCACAGTACGGCGAATCTCGTCGATATCTGAGAAATCGATCATCGGATCGATGCCATGTGAAACCAAGTTCATGCCAAGAGTTACTAGACAAACATTTCCAGTGCGCTCACCATTTCCAAAGAGCGTTCCTTCAATGCGATCTGCACCTGCTAAATACCCAAGTTCTGCTGCAGCAACACCGGTGCCACGATCGTTATGTGGGTGGAGCGAAACAATTACGCTCTCGCGATTTACCAGGTTGCGACACATCCACTCAATGGAATCGGCGTAGACATTTGGCGTTGCCATTTCAACTGTTGCTGGCAAGTTCATGATCGTCTTCCATTGCGGGGTTGGTTTCCAGATCGCATTTACCGCGTTGCAAACCTCAACCGCAAATTCGAGTTCTGTGCCGGTATATGACTCTGGAGAATATTCGAATGAAACCTTGGTACCGGGCACGGTTGAAACAAGATCAAGACAGAGTTGTGCGCCATCGGTTGCGATCTTCTTAATGCCTTCTTTATCAAGGCCAAAGACCACGCGACGTTGCAAAGTAGAGGTTGAGTTGTAAAGGTGCACGATCGCTTGCTTAGAACCTTTGATTGCTTCATAGGTGCGGCGGATTAGCGGTTCGCGAGCTTGCGTCAATACCTGGATCACAACATCATCAGGAATCAAGTCTTCATCAATAATCTTGCGGACGAAATCAAAATCAGTTTGCGATGCAGATGGGAAGCCAACTTCGATCTCTTTGTAACCCATCTTTACCAAAAGCTTAAACATCGCCAATTTGCGCGGGGTATCCATCGGATCAATCAGCGCTTGATTGCCATCGCGAAGATCGACCGAGCACCATTGCGGCGCTTTGGTCATCTGCTTAGTTGGCCAGGTGCGATCCTTTAGGTCTACTGGAATAAATGATGAATAACGATGCACTGGCATCGCTGAAGGTTTTTGATCAGGGAAATTCGTTTCTTGCGACATTTACTTAGCTCCTAATTTCTTAATTTGCGGGGTTGTGCTGGGTTTTGTCGGGTTTTACCGGTGCGACAAACCCCGCGGCGAGGGGACCGGCTTACTTGGCCCCGCCACGGCAGCGAAGGAGGAGGCTGCGAAGTGTCATGTGTAAATAGTAACGCGATCCGTCAGATACGAGCAAGCCAGGCTTAAAAGACGTGAACCTGCTCCATAACTTCCATAATCTTTACAGTTTCGGCAAGGCTAAGGATTGGGCTTTCGGTTAGCCCTTTAGCGATGCACTCTTCAACGTGAATTGCTTGATATTGCATGCCACGTCCGTCGATTTGCTCTTCGTAAGAGCGCACTAGTTGATGCTTATTATCGTAGATACTAAATGTGGTCTGCTCGAAGAACCAACCATCAATTTCAATCCGACCTTTATCACCATGAATCGCAGCAGTAAGTGTTCCGGCCATTGTCATGCAAGAGTTAATCAAAGCCAGGCTGCCGTTGTTATATTGCAAAACTGCAGCAGTAGCTGAATCAACTCCTGTATCCGTCATAATCGATTTTCCACTAACTGAATCTGGGAAACCTAAGGTGCGAATAGCCATATGCATCGGATAAATACCTAGGTCGTAATGGGCACCGCCGCCTTGTTCGCGATTCCAAAGACGCGGCGCTCTTTCCAAAGGAAGGTACTGGCTGTGATCGGCATAGACAAAGTGAGGTGTTCCGATTTCACCAGCATTGATTGCTGCAAAAACCGCGTTCATAGTTGGCAAGAAGCGAGTCCACATCGCTTCCATTACAAAGACATTCTTGCGCTTGGCAGCTGCGTAAATCTCATGAGCATCGGCAGCGTTCATGGTGAAAGGTTTTTCAAGCAGAACATGCTTGCCAGCTTCGATGGCAAGTAGCGCATGATCACGGTGCAGCGTCTGAACAGTGGAGATATAGATGACATCTACTTCAGGGTCTGCAACCAACGATTCATAATCTGGGTGGCGATTTGGAATATTGAACTTATCGGCAAAGGCATTAGTGCGTGCCATATCGCGCGTTGCAACGGCTTGGATCTTTAGACCAGCATGACCGAAATCAGCGGCAATTGTCTTAGCGATTCCACCTGCTCCTAGATAACCCCAACGAAGTGCCACTTATCCTCCAAAAAATTAAATTAAATATTTAGACAGGAATAAGTGTATTGGCGAATATCTGCCAGGCAAGGAGTGATTTAGCGACTAGGGAAAGTGTTATATAGGTGCGTTCTCCGCGCAAGTAATCCGACCATTTGCCGATCTTTTTATATTGAACAAATTGAACAAGTGCGAATGAGTTAAAGAGAACGAAGATTGTAAAGACGATGAAATAGACGAAGGTTGGCGCCTTGTTCTCGCCTGCTCCGCCAATTGCAAAGACATAGAAAACAAGTGCCAGCCAAGGAACGATGCCGGTGATGCATCCGAAGATAAATGGAACCCATCCCCCGTTGCCAGGCTCTTCATACTTCTCTTGCAGCCAACCAAAGAGAATCATGGAAGCATTGACTCCAAAGATTGAGATCAGTGCGGTGACCTCGGAAATTCCAGTTACTTGGGCAATTAGAACGATCATTACTGAAGAGCTAATTGAATACTCAACCCAGCGGAAGAAATTGCGGTGGGCCTTTAGACCGGCAATGTAGCGCGGAAAGAATTTAGGGCTAACGACAATAAAGTGAGCGAGTGCAGATAAACCCAGGAAGACTGCAACACCAATTGCGAGAGGTGCATCCCATAGAACGATTAGATCGCCGTAGGTGCTTCCTGGAGGGCCGGACATATATCGCGCGGTGATTGGTAGCGTGAAATCTGATGCGAGAGCAAGAACTGCCACCATCTGTGCCAAGTGAAGAACACCAGCGATTGAATTGATGCGACGTAAACCGTTATCTGTAATCTCTTTAGCCATGCCAATAAAGTAACAGCCCAGAGGGCTAATTCGGCTTTAGAGGACCGGTAAATATCGATCTAATTCGTAGGCGCTTACCTGGCGGCGGTAGTCCTGCCATTCGGCGCGCTTATTGCGAAGTACGTATTCAAAGACATGTTCGCCCAAAGTTTCGCGTACTAGAGCGCTCTTCTCCATAACCGCGATCGCCTCGTCAAGGTTAGCAGGAAGTGATTCTGGGCTGGCGTCATTAACTAGTTCGTATTTCTCTTCGATGCCCTTGAGTCCCGCAGCCAACATCACGGCGTATGCCAGATATGGATTGCAAGCAGAATCAGGAGAACGAAATTCGATGCGAGTTGAATTTTCTTTCTTTGGTTTATACATCGGGATACGCACTAGCGAACTGCGATCGTTATGGCCCCAAGAAATCAGCGAAGGCGCTTCGCCCCCACCCTGTAAGCGCTTGTATGAGTTAACCCATTGATTGGTGATGGCGGTTATTTCTGATGAGTGTTTCAAAATACCTGCGATAAATGAGCGGGCAACTTTCGATAAATTGAATTCCGCTGATGCATCATAGAAAGCGTTCTTCTCACCTTCAAAGAGCGAGACGTGGGTATGCATGCCGCTTCCTGGATGTTCGGTAAATGGCTTGGGCATAAAGGATGCGTAGAAACCTTGTTCCAGTGCTACTTCTTTAATTACATGGCGGAAGGTCATGATGTTATCTGCCGTGCTTAAAGCATCGGCATAACGTAGATCGATTTCCTGCTGGCCAGGTGCACCTTCATGATGACTAAATTCAACTGAGATTCCCATCGCTTCAAGCATGGTGATCGCTTGGCGACGGAAGTCATGTCCTACAACTGCAGGTGTGTGATCGAAATAGCCACCTTGATCAACCGGCACCGGTTGTTCACCTTTTACCGGTGAATTTTTAAATAAGAAGAATTCAATTTCAGGGTGGGTGTAACAGGTGTAACCCATCTGCGCTGCTTTGTTTAAAGTACGACGCAGCACGTTGCGTGGATCAGCATGTGATGGCGAACCATCGGGCATGGTGATATCGCAGAACATACGTGCCGCACCAGGTGCTTCAGTGCGCCACGGCAAAATTGAAAACGTTGCCGGGTCAGGTTTTGCCAACATATCTGATTCGGTAACGCGCGCAAATCCTTCAATCGCTGAACCATCGAAACCGATACCTTCTTCAAAGGCGTTCTCTAATTCAGCTGGTGCAATTGCAACAGATTTCAAATAACCCAATACGTCGGTAAACCACAAACGGATAAATCGAATATTGCGTTCTTCAATTGTGCGAAGAACGAACTCTTGCTGCTTGCTCATTTGTGGATTTAGTTGCGGATTTAGTTGCGGATTTAGCTGCGGATCTTGGGAAGTCATACCCCAGATCTTGCCAAGGCAAAGTTACGGCTGTGTTAAATGCCTTCTTGCCATCTACTGGTCATTGGAAGTCGGCGATCCTTGCCAAATGCCCGCTTAGAAACCTTCGGCCCAGGTGGATATTGGCGGCGCTTGTATTCAGCCTTATCAACCATCGCAATCACGCGCCGCACCAAGGCTTCATCAAAGCCCGCTGCAATTAACGCTGCAGATCCTTGATCCTCATCAACGTAGGCAGTTAATACGCGATCAAGTAATAAGTAATCGGGAAGTGAATCAGTATCTT
>JBEAMT010000077.1:0-3792 GCA_041165825.1 Actinomycetota bacterium
TTTAATAAAAGCACAACACGAAAATATTCGAACCTTCTCTCACATAACCGGAGGTGGTCTTGCTGACAACACTGCGCGCGTTATTCCGGATGGCTTGATTGCAAAGTACGATCGCAGCACCTGGGCGCTTCCCGCCGAAATGGAATTCATGGCTCAAGCAGCAGGGGTGCCGCAGGCCGATATGGAGCGAACCTGGAACGTCGGTATTGGAATGGTTGCCATAGTCGATCCATCGATCGCCGACCTGACTATCCGCTCCTTGGCTGCCCGAGGCATGAAAGCCTGGGTGGCGGGCGCAATTCACGCTCAAAACGGCCCAGGCTCCGCTGCTTTGGAAGGTAACTACAGGACGCGATAACCTACGCGTCTTGACGAATTTAACTTTGGTAAGGAGGTCGCCCTATGGGTCGCGGCCGTGCAAAAGCTAAGCAGACAAAAGTAGCCAGAGATCTCAAGTACAACTCTCAGGAGATGGATCTCGATCGCCTTGCAAAAGAACTTCATGGCGAAGATCCTTCAAATAAATCTCGCGATGACGATGATCCTTTTGCTGAAGGAAATTACATCCCGCGTGCTTAATTT
The DNA here is from genome assembly GCA_041165825.1 of Actinomycetota bacterium. Taxonomy (GTDB): domain Bacteria; phylum Actinomycetota; class Actinomycetes; order Nanopelagicales; family Nanopelagicaceae; genus Planktophila. The sequence continues at coordinate 583 of JBEAMT010000077.1, forward strand.
CTCATGGCTAGGCTAACTACTGTGAGATTTACATTGTGAGACCAACACCGTACGTCGCATCTCTTCGAATCTACGAACCACTTTCGGCATTCGAACCTGCAGATCGTTTGCGCTGGCAAGATTTAGAAGTAGATGAAAATTCTACGCGTACCGAACAAAAGCTTGCGCTGCGTAGATTAGTTTTCCCTGAACCCCCAGCTGGTCGCCCAGATGGAGCGCACATTTTAGATATTGATGGCGTTAGATATATCTCTCCCTGGTCGACTGCTACACGATGCTGGGCCGCACTCGATGATTTCAAAGATTCACTCCCATCATCAGTCACACCATTTTTCTTGCCGCAGAATTTAGAGGATGTAATCACTGCGGGCGTTGATTTAATGGAAGATCGCGTGCCACATATCATCACTGAAAATTGGCTAATCCCTCCGCGCTGGTTTTCAATGTTTATGCCTGAAGATCGTATGCGTGGTATTGATCAAGATGGTCCTTTCTGCGTTATGCGCGCAAAACTTTCAGATGCGATTGCCCGAACACAAGTTGCACACCAGACGGTTTTAGGTGCATTCGGTGAAGGATCAGTTGAAGCTGAGATCGAACATTTACTTGAGTGGATGGAAATGTTTCACCAGCAATCACTAGTCGAATTAGATTATGGCGGTCTCGCCGGGTATTTAGATCTCGGAATGAAATTAGCTGGTGAAGAGACTGGCATCGAAGCCGATACCTCGGTTGAAGACGTACTTCTCTCACTATCTGGCCTTGCTGCAGGGGATGGACAAATGGCGGGCCAAGGTTATGAGCGTTTAGTTTCACGTTGGCGCGTAGTTCAAGCATTTGAATCAGCCATTTAGCTTCAGATTTATCTATTGCTATTTACGCTCACTTTGACGGATACTTCCGACACTCGTTACAAATCGGACATTCGCAAGAGCGCTCAAAGCCAAAGAAAAAGGTGGGTTATGAACCGGATACCAGATGCAGAAGTGTTGCTCACCCCGCGCGAAGTTGCCGAACTATTTGGCGTTGACCCAAAGACTGTTACTCGTTGGGCGAAAGCCGGAAAGTTAACTTCAATCAGGACTCTTGGCGGACATCGTAGATTCCGTAAATCAGAAGTTGATGACCTTCGCAATAATTATTTTAAGAGCGATGGTAAGTAAATAAGTAAATGGAATATTCAATCCCGCAGTTCCTTCTACTTGGCGCGCTTACATTTGTGTTTGTCGGCGGCCTAACGCCGCTAATGCGTAAAATTGCGTTAAAGGTTGGCGCAGTAGATGCTCCTAATTTGGCCCGTAAAGTTCAGAAGGAACCAGTTCCATATTTAGGTGGAGTAGCAATTGCGATCGGTGTTGTCGGCGCATCTTATGGATCTTTGCTTGCCGTTGATTTTTCAATAGAGACATTTCGCTTAGCAAGTTTTGTTTTAGTTCCAGCAATGGCAATTTCGTTAATGGGTCTGATTGATGATTTAAAGGGTTTAGAACCTTGGCCACGCTTATTGGCCCAAACTGCCACTGGCTTAATTGTTGCTGTAATTCTGACATCAACGGACACCATGGGTGTTGCCTTTGACAACACCATTCTGAACTACGTAATTTCAGTACTTTGGATCGTTGGTGTTTGTAATTCAATTAACTTCTTTGACAATTTAGATGGTGGCGCCGCGGGCACAGTCGCAGTCATTACCTTCTTTTTATTCTTTATCGCCTATGACCGCCAGCAGATATTAGTTAGTGCCCTAGCCATAGTTACCGCAGGTGCCACAGCAGGATTTCTAATGTGGAATCGCGCTCCAGCCAAGATTTATATGGGCGATGCTGGTGCGCTCTTTTTGGGCATCATCATCTCGGTATTAACAATTCGCCTAAGCCCAGGCGTTGTTCCGCAAATTAAATCCTTTGCAATTCCATTGGCGTTGATGGCAGTGCCAATTCTGGATACAACCGTTGCTGTCACATCACGTATTTATCGAGGTATTTCACCTTTCCAGGGCGGAAGCGATCACCTTTCGCATCGCTTGATGCGTGTTGGTCTGCAGCGCAAAGCAACTGCGTTTACATTGTGGGGATTCGCCGCTTTCTATGGAGCGCTCGCGCTTTCGATTTATACCTGGCCAGATACGCTCGGTTATCAGTTGATGGCATTGGGCGCAATTGCATGGCTAACAAAATTGGTTTTCTTCTTACGAATTCCATCTGAGGGGTAGACTAAAGACATGGCTAACAACGACGATGTAAAAGCGCGAATGCTCGCAGCTCTTGAGGCGAAGAAAAGTAAAAAGGGCGCACCTGGAACACAAACACATGCCGAAGGTGGTTCGAAGATTCGTGGCGGCCAACGCAGCGGTGGCGCACCTCAGGTGCAGCGCAAAGCAGGACCTTCTGGGTCAGGATCTGCTGGTTAATTTTATTTAACTTGTGGCTCGGGACAGGATCGAACTGTCGACCTCACGATTTTCAGTCGCGCGCTCGTACCAACTGAGCTACCGAGCCATTATTTAGTTTTTCTTTAATAGTTTAAAAAATTAAAACCATTAAAAAAGATGAGAGTGTGTGGACACTCCCACCTGTTTTATGAAGTTCAGAAGCCTTTCGGCATTGAACTTGCGACCCGGACGGGACTTGAACCCGCGACCTCCGCCGTGACAGGGCGGCGCGCTAACCAACTGCGCTACCGGGCCTTAAAGGATGAAAACATAAGTGGCTCTTATGTCACCTTAAAGCCATTGCTTTAAATCAAGTTTCCAGATTTCTCTGGCCTTGCGTGCCCCCAACGGGATTCGAACCCGTGTTACCGCCGTGAAAGGGCGATGTCCTAGGCCCCTAGACGATGGGGACGTATGAGGCTCGCAAATCGTACCCGTTTAGGGCTCGCTAACCAAAATCGGTTAATTACGCGAGCAAAAGCGGTGATTATCGCCAGATATAGAGAAATTTTTTAGAGAAGTGCCCACTGAATAGTGATCGAAACCGTTACATCTTGCTGACCTAGATCAACAACAGTTGCTTCAGAATCAGCAGCCTTTGACATCGCCATTACTGGTGGATAGCTAATTGGGCTTGAGTTCTCTACCAAATAATTAACGCGACCAAGTTTTGCACCAAGTAATTTCGCATATGAAGTTGCTTTTGCTTTCGCATTCTTTACAGCGTTAGCGCGAGCAGACTCGGTTGCGCTTGATGAATCAAGAACAAAAGGTGTTAC
>JBEAMT010000078.1:0-2685 GCA_041165825.1 Actinomycetota bacterium
CAAGCGCTTTCATTCCACCTACAACGAGCTGAAATTCTTGCAGCGCTGGTTCGTACTCTTGCGATGTAAATCGTTCTGCTGTCTCTAAAATTGCAGCGGCAATAGTCCAGCGCTGGTAATCCTCAGTTAACGCTTCGCCGTAATTATTGATCGCCTCAACTTGGGTGATCGTGTCGAAGGTACGCCCTTTATGAAGTTGGATGTCTACGTGGCTACCTGGTTCAAGGCGCGCGCCAAATTTAGACATTGTGCGCCGTACCCCTTTAGCAACGCCGCGGACGCGACCGTGTTCGCGGGTCAAGAGCGTGATGATGCGATCTGCCTCACCCAGCTTCTGGGTGCGCAAAATAATTGCTTCGTCACGATAAAGGCTCACAAAGGTAAAGGTAGTCAGCGGATAGCGCGATTTATTGCAGACACGACCGCTTTAAGTGCAGCAGTTGTGGTGTTTGGGTCAATTCCGACCCCCCAGAAAACTTCGCTACCAATTGAGCACTCTAAATAGGCGGCAGCCGATGCATCACCGCCGGCAGAAAGAGCGTGTTCGTAATAATCAAGTACGCGAACATCTACCCCGTAAGTCTGCAAGATATTGCAGAACGCAGCGATTGGTCCATTTCCTTGTCCGACTAACTCTTTCATTTCGCCACGATCTAAAATCTTCACAGTTAAATGAACATCTTCGCCAAGCACCGAACTTTGTGAAAGTCCCTTTAATCTAAATCTTCCCCACGGAGCTGATTCAGTTGGCAGGTATTCATCTTCGAAGATATTCCACATTGCACTTGCTGTGATTTCTCCGCCTTCTGAATCAGTCTTTGCTTGGACTACTCGGCTAAATTCAATTTGATGGCGACGTGGCAGATCCAGATGATGTTCATTCTTCATTAAGTAAGCAACGCCACCCTTGCCTGATTGTGAGTTAACGCGGATGACTGCTTCATAAGAACGGCCGATATCTTTCGGATCAATCGGCAAGTAAGGAATTGCCCACGTAAATTTGTCTTTATCAACGCCAGCGGCTTTGGCATCTCTTTCTAGATGTTCAAAGCCTTTCTTTATTGCATCTTGGTGTGAGCCGGAGAAAGCGGTAAAGACCAAATCTCCGCCATAAGGATGGCGCTCTGGCACGCGCAATTGATTGGCATATTCGACGGTACGGCGGATCTGATCGATATCTGAGAAATCAATCATTGGATCGATACCGTGAGAAACCAAGTTCATTCCAAGGGTAACCAGGCATACATTTCCGGTTCGCTCGCCGTTGCCGAAAAGCGTTCCTTCAATGCGGTCAGCACCAGCTAAATAACCAAGTTCTGCAGCTGCAACACCAGTACCACGATCATTATGTGGATGCAGAGAAACTATGACGCTCTCGCGATTTTCTAGATTGCGGCACATCCATTCAATCGAATCTGCATAAACATTTGGGGTTGCCATTTCAACTGTTGCTGGCAGATTCATAATTGTCTTCCACTGTGGAGTCGGCTTCCAGATCGCGTTTACCGCGTTGCAAACTTCCACCGCAAATTCCAACTCAGTGCCAGTGTAAGACTCAGGAGAGTATTCAAAAGAAACTTTAGTGCCAGGAACTTCGGAGATTAAATCTAGACATAACTGCGCACCATCGGTTGCGATCTTCTTGATGCCATCTTTATCAAGACCAAAAACAACCCGACGCTGCAGAGTAGATGTTGAGTTGTAAAGATGAACAATCGCTTGCTTCGACCCTTTTATGGCTTCATAAGTACGGCGGATTAAGGGTTCGCGCGCTTGGGTAAGCACCTGAATCACAACATCATCAGGAATCAATCCATCTTCGATTATCTTGCGGACAAAATCAAAATCAGTCTGCGATGCAGATGGAAATCCAACTTCGATTTCTTTGTAACCCATTTCCACAAGGAGTTTAAACATGGCCAATTTGCGTGGCGTATCCATTGGATCAATTAGCGCTTGATTGCCATCGCGTAGATCAACTGAGCACCATTGTGGAGCTTTGCTCATTTGCTTCGTCGGCCAGGTGCGGTCCGTTAAATCAACAGGAATAAATGAGGAATAACGATGCACCGGCATCTGCGATGGTTTTTGTTCAGGGAAATTATTTTCTACTGACATTTACTTAACTCCTAATTTTGGGTTTTGTCGGGTTTTACCGGTGCGACAAACCCCGCAGCGAGGGGACCGGTTACTTGGCCCCGCCACGGCAGCGAAGGAGGAGGCTGCGAAGTGTCACGGATAAAGACACGGATAAATACATAGCGAAATAGTAACGCTCACCAATACTTATGGGCAAGTGCGAATAAATCCACTTTAAAAGACGTGAATCTGCTCCATTACTTCCATAATCTTCACCGTTTCAGCAAGGCTCAAAATTGGACTTTCGGTCAGGCCTTTTGCGATGCACTCTTCAACGTGAATTGCTTGATATTGCATTCCTCGGCCAGCAATTTTCTCTTCGTATTTACGGACTAATTTATGTTGATTGTCATAAATACTGAAGGTGGTTTGTTCGAAGAACCAGCCATCAATGTCGATTCTTCCTTTAGATCCGTGGATTGCGGCGGTAATTGTTCCGGCCATAGTCATGCAGGAATTAATTAAGGCCAGACTGCCGTTGTTATATTGCAGAACTGCAGCTGTAGCAGAATCAACCCCGGTGTCTGTCATAACAGATTTACCGCT
>JBEAMT010000079.1:0-13231 GCA_041165825.1 Actinomycetota bacterium
TCACCGCGGCCAAGTTGTAGTTCATCACCGCGAATAAAGATGGGAGTACCACCGAGATGGGCAACTGCTGTTTCAGATGAAAGGCGGGTGCGAGTAGATGGCTTTGTCATATAAATCGCAACAGATTTATTCGCTAGAGAATCCTGAGAACGAAGTGGGTTCTTTGCAAAATCTGCTGCAGTATTGAGGAGCAAATCGACATCGGCTCGCGATAAATCAGCCGTGCGTAGCAAGTCCTTCATCTTCAAATTCTACCTGCTGCCACTATCCTTTAGCACATGGGTATTTTCCGTAAGAACTCTCCTGATTTAGAGGGCGATACAGATCTACTTACCCGCCCCCACAATCAAGAAGATGATGGGGGCCATGATCGATTTGCACATTATGTGAAAAAGGAAAAGATCGTCGAATCCGCCGTAACTGGCAAAGCGGTACGGGCGCTCTGCGGCAAGAAATGGATTCCTTCGCGCGATCCTGAAAAATATCCTGTCTGTCCAGTCTGTAAAGAAATCTATGACGGCCTCCCGCGCAAAAATCCTGACCAGTAAGTTATTAGTAGCCGTCATCGCTCTCAGCGTTACATTTTCAACGCAAGCTCATAGCGCTAATCAACCACGCAAGATTTTAACGGGGTGGATTCCTTACTACTCCATGAAGACATCTCTGCCCGCTGCGTTAAATAATGCCGATTTAATTAAAGAGGTTATGCCTTTTTGGTACACCTTAAAATTTAACGGCAAGACTAAAGAAACTTTTGTCAGCGATTTATATGTAACAGGAAACCCGAGCGTCCCAATCGCGACGCCATTGTCGGCAATGCGTGCCGCAGGTTTTCAAATCATTCCGACAATTACGGACGGAACTGATAAATTAGTTTTATCTAATTTACTTTCCAATCCCACAAGCAGAGCCCAAGTTGCCAAGACTCTACATAGCTATGTGATGGCCAATAATTTCGATGGTATCGATTTAGATTTTGAAGGCTTCGCATTTGTTGATGGCAACTCTACTTGGGCTAAGACCGCACCAGGCTGGGTTGCATTAGTTAAAGAACTCTCTGCGATGTTGCGCGCAGATAATAAATTGCTTTCAGTTTCAACTCCGTACAACTTTAACCCTGCCGAAAAACAGAAGGGTTACACGGTCTATGCCTGGCCGCAGATCGCCCCATATATCGATCGCTTAAGAATCATGACCTATGATTATTCTGTTTCTAAAGTTGGTCCAATTGGACCGTTGACATGGACAGAGAAAACTGTTGCCTATGCTGTATCAATAATGCCGGCGTCAAAGGTTTATGTGGGTCTTGCTGGTTATGGGCGCGATTGGGTAACAAAGGTAGATGGTGTGTGTCCTGCGCCATTTGCAAAAGCAATCAAGGTTGGAGCTAAAGCGGCGACATTTCTAATGCGGAATGCCACAACGCTTGCTGCTAGCTATCAAGTGACACCTGTCTTTGATGAAAAATTTGGCGAAGCGACTTTTACTTACACAAAATCCTACGAAGGAACAACCGCTGATGGACGTTCTACAAGTTGTACTGCAACCCGAACCGCTTGGTATCAGAACGCCCAGAGTTATAAATTACGTAGCGAATTAGTTGCCAAATATAAGTTAGGTGGAGTTACGGCCTGGACTCTGGGCATGGAAGAACCACTAGCCATCGAGGCAATTCGCCAGACAGCGCTGGGTATTGCACCAGTAAAAGTTGTGAGCGCGTTGACCGTTGATAAGGCTTCGGCACTTTATGGAAATTCGGTTTCAATCACTGCGCAACTGAATTTAGAAGATAAATCACCGGCTGCGAACCTTCCGTTAAGAATTGAGGGCAAGAGAGCGAACGATGCCATTTGGCGGATTCTTGGAACCGCAGTCACGGGTGTAGATGGCAGATTTACAACTCCAATTTTATTGGGCAAGTCAACTTCACTGCGTATAGTCACCGATGGAACTTGGGAGCGCGCTGAATCTCAAAGTAACGAAATATCAATTTTGATTGATCGAACTATTTCTATCTCGGCGCCAGGAACCGTCAAAGCAAATTCTGCCTTTGCAATTGACGGAGTAGTTCGTCCACGAAGTGCTGGCGCTCAACTTTCGCTAATGAAATTTAGCGCGGGTACTTGGAAGAAAGTTTCTACCGCAATCACCAACGAGCAAGGCGTCTACGCCTTCGCCGTAGACAAAGCGCCACGGCAGGTGGCGAGGTATCAAGTAATTGTGGAAGCTGATGAAATTTGGCGTCAGGTAGCTGCTTCAGAGTTCTCTATCATTATCCGGTGATGGTTAAGACAGATACCCATATCGAGGAGCAGATCCGTGAGATCTTCTCTGGCGATACACCTTGGGTGACTATCGTTTGGGATGATCCCGTAAATTTAATGACCTATGTGACTTATGTATTAATGGAACTTTTTGGCTACTCAAAAGAGAAAGCCCAAGAGTTGATGATGAAAATTCACACTGAAGGAAAAGCAGTGGTCTCCACCGGAAGTCGCGAAGAGATGGAACATGATGTTGCTCGCCTTCACGAATATGGACTTTGGGCAACGCTGCAACGCGGGGATCAAGCGCTATGACATCTGAGGGCTTTAAACGCCACGGCAGCAATTCATATGTTGCTCAATTTGCAGAGAATGAACGTGAGATTTTAATTAACTTAGCGGAGCAAATCATTGAATTACTTGCTGAGCGAGTAGATCATGGACACGAAGATCCTCTGGCGGCCATGGTTGGGATAACAACGCACGATGCACCACCTGAAGATGAAGTTCTGCACCGTCTTTTGCCAAATGCATATCAAGATCAAGTAGATTCGGCGGAGTTTCGTAGATATACCGAATCAACGCTAAGAAATAAGAAGCAAGCACATGCCATGGCGATGCGCATGTATCTCAAGAGTGCTAAAGATGGAACTATTGATCTTGATCACGATAGTGCCAACGCGTGGCTTGGCGCTTTAAACGATATTCGTTTAGCGCTCGGCGTTCGATTAAATGTTCAAGAACGAACCAGCGATGAATTAGAACTTTTAGCCCCTGATGATCCACTGCGTGGCGTCTATATTGTTTATGGATGGCTCGGTTGGTTGCAAGAAGGTTTGTTAGCAGCGCTTATGGATGAGAGTTAGGATACGACTCTTATGTCACTAACTATTTCTCGAGCATTTGTCGATGCAATTATCGAACAATCACGTGCAGAGTATCCAGATGAATGCTGTGGCGTAATTCTTGGTCCAGTAGGTAAGGACACCCCGGTGCGCTTAAAGCCGATGATAAATGCGGCTCACTCTCCAACTTTCTACGAATTTGATCCTAAAGATTTACTAGCGCTCTACCGCGAAATTGACGATAACGATGAGGAAATTGTTGTTATCTATCATTCGCACACAGAGACTGAGGCTTTTCCATCGCGAACCGATATCGCCTACGCAGGCGAACCAGGAGCGCACTATGTCCTGGTCTCTAGTCGCAAAGAGATTGCACCTGCAATTGAATTCCGCTCTTATCGAATAATCGATGGAGTAGTTACTGAGGAAGAAGTTTCAATTACCGAATGAGGCGAAATTTAGCCATAATAAGCATATGAGTATTGATGTACGAATTCCAACGATCCTACGTCCGTTCACCAAAGACCAAAAAGCTGTAACGGCAAGTGGTGCATCGCTCGGCGCAGTTATCTCTGATCTTGACGCGCAATATCCAGGAATCGGTGATCGTCTTCTCGAAAATGGTGCGCTTCGTCGCTTTATCAATGTCTATGTAAATGATGAAGATGTTCGCTTTCTCGGAAGCTTAGATGCACAAATTAAAGATGGTGATTCAGTCACCATTCTGCCTGCAGTCGCCGGCGGTTAATTTTGTCGCTTTATGACTCGCTCGAAGCATCAGTAGGTAATACACCACTAATTGGTTTACCTCGACTTTCTCCTGCGCCAAATGTTCGTCTCTGGGCAAAGATGGAAGATAGAAATCCAACGGGATCGATTAAAGATCGCACAGCGATCTCAATGATTAATGAAGCTGAAAAGAGTGGCCAGTTAAAACCGGGTGCAACAATTTTGGAGCCAACTAGCGGTAATACCGGAATCTCACTTGCAATGGCGGCAAAAGTTCGTGGCTATAAATTAATTTGTGTAATGCCCGAGAACACGAGCCCAGAACGTCGTCAACTTCTTGAGATGTGGGGCGCAAAGATAATTTCATCACCAGCTGCGGGCGGCTCTAATGAAGCAGTGCGAGTTGCAAAAGAGTTAGCTTCACAAAATCCAGAATGGGTTTTTCTATATCAGTATGGCAATCCTGCAAATACGAAGGCACACTACGAAGGTACTGGCCCTGAAATATTTAAGGATCTTCCAACCATCTCACACTTTGTCGCAGGACTTGGAACAACCGGAACTCTTATGGGAGCTGGAAGATATTTGCGCGAGCAGAATCCAAACATTCAGATAATTGCTGCCGAACCTCGATATGGTGAAGTCGTATATGGGCTGCGAAATATAGATGAAGGTTTTGTTCCTGAACTCTACGATGCATCAGTTCTAACACGACGTTTCTCCGTAGGAGCTGAAGATTCAGTCCGACGAGTACGTGAACTACTCGAAGTGGAAGGAATATTTGCAGGTATTTCAACAGGTGCAATTTTGCATGCCGCGATTGCAATGGGTAAAGAGGCGCTTAGCGAAGGGCGCGATGCAGATATTGCATTCATCGTCTGCGATGCTGGCTGGAAATATCTATCGACTGGTATTTACGGTTCAGAAATTGAAGAAGCAACCGAAGGGCTAGACGGCACGCTCTGGGCGTAAGGTGCAAGGCGGTAGTCTTGGCCTGTGAGCGATGCACCAATCGGAATATTCGATTCAGGAGTTGGCGGTTTAACCGTTGCTCGTGCAATTCTCGACCAATTACCAAATGAATCAACTCTCTACATTGGCGACACTGCGCGCGGTCCGTATGGTCCAAGGCCACTGGCAGAAGTTCGCACCTTTGCGCTAGAGACTCTCGATTACTTAGTTGGTCAAGGAGTTAAGGCCTTGGTAATTGCGTGCAACACAGCAAGTGCTGCGATGTTACGCGATGCGCGTGAGAAATATTCAGTGCCTGTAATTGAAGTTATTCAACCCGCAGTCCGTCGTGCAGTCGCAGCAACTCGCACTGGTCGAATTGGAGTAATTGGTACTCGAGCGACCATAGATTCCAAGGCTTACTTAGATGCCTTTGCCGCTGCACCACAATTGGAAATTACTTCCATTGCATGCCCACTATTTGTGGAATTTGTAGAGCGAGGCGAAACATCGGGGGAGGCAATTACCAAGGTTGCTCGTGAATACTTAAAGCCGGTCATGGATGCTGATGTTGATACATTGGTTTTGGGCTGTACTCACTACCCACTTCTAACAGGTGTAATTTCCTATGTGATGGGCAATAACGTCTCACTTGTATCGAGCGCTGAAGAAACCGCTAAAGATCTCTATAGAACTTTGGTCGAAAATTCACTTCTTCGTGCTCCATCAAATTCACCCGCAACACATCGCTTCTTAGCCACCGGAGATTCGGCAGCATTTGAAGTTTTAGCTCGTAGATTCTTGGGGCCTGAAGTGGGTTCCGTGCAACACATAGATCATCTCCGATAAAATCGAATAAATAGAATGGAAGCCAATGGCACGCAACGACGGAAGAATAAATAGCCAACTACGCGAAATCAAAGTAACGCGTAAATGGTTAGACCATGCTGAAGGATCAGTCTTGGTCGAATTCGGAAAGACTCGCGTTCTCTGCGTTGCATCATTTACACCAGGTGTTCCACGCTGGTTAAAGGATTCTGGAAAAGGCTGGGTAACTTCAGAATATGCAATGTTGCCACGTGCAACTCACACTCGTTCGGATCGTGAGAGCGTTAAGGGAAAGCTCGGTGGACGCACTCAAGAAATTTCTCGTCTAGTCGGTCGCTCCCTTCGCGCAATTGTAGATATGAAAGAACTTGGCGAAAATACAATTGTTATCGACTGCGATGTATTGCAAGCTGATGGTGGAACACGTACTGCTGCAATTACAGGTGCGTATGTTGCTCTTGCCGATGCAATTTCTTGGGCGAAGGCACAAGGACATATCAAGGCAGATTCAAAACCGTTAAGTGATTCCGTTGCCGCAGTCTCTGTAGGAATTATTGATGGAGTTCCTATGCTCGATCTCTGCTACGAAGAAGATGTTCGTGCCGATACCGATATGAACGTTGTCTGCAGTGGCGATGGGCGCTTTATCGAAGTTCAAGGAACAGCTGAAGGCGTGCCATTTGATCGCAACTTACTTGATTCACTTCTTGATCTGGCGGTCGCTGGCTGTGTAGAACTTGGCGAAATTCAAAAGGCCGCACTAGCCAAGTGAGTTCAACACAAACTCCTCATAAATTACTTCTCGCAACGCGCAATAAAGGCAAGATCGAAGAGTTTCGTCGCATCCTGGAAGATATTGCTGCAGGGCAGATTGAATTAGTTGGCCTTGATCAATTTCCTAACCTTCACGACGTTGATGAAACCGGTTCAACTTTTGAAGAAAATGCGCTTCTTAAGGCGCGCGAAATGTGCGAAGCATCGGGAATTCCCGCAATCGCAGATGACAGTGGACTATGCATTGATTATTTGAATGGGGATCCTGGAATATATTCCGCACGTTGGGCGGGAAGCCACGGTGATGACAAAGCAAACACAGCAAAAGTTTTAGCCTCACTTGCCGATGTTCCAGATGAGAAGCGCAGCGCACACTTCACCTGCGTTGCAGCACTGGCTTTGCCCGATGGCCGCACCCACGTTGAAGAAGGAAAGTTTGAAGGTTGGATACTGCGTGAGCCGATTGGGGATCAGGGATTTGGCTACGATCCAATTTTCCGTCCCAATGGTTACTCAATATCTAGCGCACAAATGAGCGCGGAGGAGAAGGATGCAATAAGCCATCGCGGAAAATCACTCCGCGCTATCGCACCCCATGTCATCAATTTGCTCAACTCCCTAGGCTAAACTTGACCCATACGAGTTAATTCAAACCCTGATCGTTTCCAATTTTCAAAGGAGTCACATCGTGGCAGTTAAGAAGAAAGCACCGGCTAAGAAGAAGGCCGCAGCGAAAAAAGTTGTCAAGAAGGTTGCCAAGAAGGCTCCTGCGAAGAAGAAGGCTGCCGCTAAGAAAGTTGCCAAGAAAGCGCCAGCGAAGAAGAAGGCTGCGGCTAAGAAAGTTGCTAAGAAAGTTGCTAAGAAAGCGCCAGCTCGTAAGAAGAGCGCAGTTAAGAAATCTGCAGCGAAGAAGTCAACTTCTGCAAATAATTTAGTAATTCCACCAGTACCAGTCGGCGGAGTTAAGCGCCCCGCTTCAGTAAACGTTTCAACGACTCCAGTTGCAAAGCCAGCGCCAGCGGCTAAGCCAAGTGCAGCGCCAAAGCAATCAACTTCACCACGTGTTTTGATCGCCGCAATGATCGGTATCGCACTTCTTGCCATCGTTGTTATCTCACGTCCAGCATCAGATGGCGATGATGTTGCACCTGTTGCATCAGCTACCGCAACTGAATCAGCGGCGCCAGAGATGTCAGAGGAAGCAACTCCTGAAGCTTCTGAGCCAGCAACAAGCGGCGAAGCAGTAACTGCAGTTGAAGCGCCAGGTCGTTTTATCGGAAACTGGAAAGATTCATCAAAGTCAGTAATGGTAATTACCTGGAAAGCACCTACCGCAACAGCGGGTCTAACTGGCTACAAGTTTGAAGTTCGCTCAGGTATGGGAGAATGGAGAGAATCTGGAGTACTTCCAGTTGATCAACTTTCAATTGAATTCACTAAGGGTTCAACTGAGAGTTCAACATCATTCCGAGTTTCATCAATGTACTCAGATGGTCAAATCGCAACTGCAAAGGCATTTGGTTTTGCCGGTCAGTTCGAATAATTTCAAATAATTTAAAATAACCCTCGCCATTTTGGCGGGGGTTATTTTTTATCATTAAAGCTTGGTCTCAATCGCTGCAACATAAGCGCGAACGCCAGCCGGCACTAAGTGAACTCCATCGGGTGCAAAAAATTCTGGCCTTCCCTGTGATATTTGATCCCATGGAATTACCGAGACATTTGGATATTTAGCGGCGACTTCACTTATAAGCTCGTTGTTTGCTTCTCGCCAAGGCCTTGGAACTGCTGTATTTACGACGATTGCCTGAGGCGCTGATTTAATGTTCTCAAAGATTGCTTCAACTTGGTCGCGAGTTAGCGCGTTGTTATTTCCTAAGTTAAAAATGACCTTCGAATTCTTTACCTTTTCGCCATCTTCCTTCATAACTTCAAGTAATTCTGGCGCCTGGCGACCTACCCGAGCATTAATCAAGGCTACTGGGTGGTTAGCCTCAAGTGCAGATCTAATTCCGAGGATTACCGAATCACCTGTAACCCACAATCCTGGATCAGAGTTATTTATTACCGCTGCAACCGGCTTGCTTGCATCCTTCAATGATTGGGCCAGATCTTTATTCTTGTTATCAATTTCGATTAAAGCATTTAAAGATATTGTCGCGGCTATAAGAATAATGTAGGAAGAGGTAAACCAAACGAGGAACTTCTGCCTTCTGCGCACATGTGATGTGCGATATTTCATTCCTTTAAACCAAAAGGCAACTGCACCGCTTCGAATAGGTAGTTCAACTAAACGAAGTGAAATATCAGATAAGGCTAGAACTAACAAGATCCGAAGCGCAAAGAGCGCCCAATCTTCGCCATCGAGATCAACCTGCGGACGGGTGATTTGAAAGATGACCCAGTGCCACAAGTAAATTGCATATGAACGCTCACCTATCCATAACAAAACACGATTTCGCAAAAGTGGTGCAAATCTGGATGCAGGGTGAACTATCGAAATTAAAATTGCGGTGCCGAAGATTCCAGCTAACGGAAAGGCAATCCGGTAAAGAGCGGGATTTGACTCATCGATAAATAAGAAAGTAGCCAAGATTCCAACAAAACCAAAGACTCCGATACCGTCTATGAAATCTTGCGCTCTGCGACTAACTTCGGGACGGAAATTCTGGGGGATCCAACTAACTGCAAGCGCTGCACCTAGAAAAAGACCGATGCTATGGGTATCTGTACCAAAGTAGATATGACTAACTTTTGAAGAATTTGCAGCATCTAACTGAAACGAAACCAACATCAGGGCAATACCTGATGTCATAGCAATCACTAGCGCCGCCGCCGAGATTAACTTCTTGCCGAAGAAACGTAGGACGAAGAGCAAAATCAGTGGCCAGATTAGGTAGAACTGAGCTTCTACAGCTAAAGACCAGGTGTGCTGAAGAAGCGGAGGACGGCCGCTACTTTCAAAGTAATCCTGCTCGTTAAAGACCAACCACCAGTTCATGCCTCCGAATATGGAAAATGGAGCATCAATTAAGAATTTTTTAGTTGTATCTGGCGCCCAAAGTCCAACAATTATTGAGGTGACAATCAACATAAATAGCAGCGGAGGGAGCAAGCGCCTAATTCGCGCCATGTAAAAATCGCGTAGATCTAAACCACCACGTTGTTGGATTGAATCAAGAAGTAAGCGAGTAATCACATACCCTGAAATTACAAAGAATAGATCGACGCCAAGAAATCCTCCCGGAATCCATTCCAGCCCAAGGTGATAAAGCATTACCGCAATTACTGCGACAGCGCGCAGCCCATCAATTGCAGGGATGTATTGGATACCGCGTTTGGTAGCCATATTAATTACCGGCGCTTGGCAGGTTTTTTCTTAGCCGCGCTCTTTTTTGGTGCAGATTTCTTGGCAGGTGCAGCAAGGGCAGGCTTAGTGCGCTGACTTATAACTTTCTTTGGTCCAGTATCAATTACTGTGTTATCCGCATTTAAATTATCGTTGACGCTCTTATGGAGATTAGCAAGTCTTTCAAATGCGCTATCTAAACGAGAGCGGCTCTGTGAGATAGCTTGCTCCGCAGCATCTAGAGATTGGCTCTGGACTTTGTAGAGTCTTTCAGCTTCTGCGATTACTCCGCCTAACCATTGGCGGTATTCAGCGACTTCGCTAGTTGCCGCAACGATGATGCGCTCACCTTCACGACGCGCTGCCTGCGCCAATGCTGCTGCTTCACGACGTTTTTCATCGAAGATTGATTGCGCTTCTCGTTCTACAGAAGAAAGGCGCTCTGCAGCCTCTGCTTCTGCCGCAGATATATATTTTCGCCCACGCGCTTCGGCACCAGATAAAATTGTGCGCGCCTTTGTTTCAGCGCTTTCGATGGCATCTTTTGCTTGGCGAGTTGCTTCTAGAACTACGCGCTCTGATGAAGCAAAGGCTTTAGATTCGCGCGCTTGCGCCGATTTAATCATCGACATCGCAGTTTCAGTCGCGAGGATTTCGAACTCTTCCTTGCTTAAGGAAGTGATATCGCGACGAGCGCGAAGGTCATTTAATTGTGATTCGAGTTCGCGAATACGATCGACCGAACTAGGGGCAGAGCTCTCGCTCTCTCTAAATCCAACCCAATTAAGGAAGCTATTTTTCTCGGCCATGGGCTTAGATTAGAGCAAAGCTTGCAGAGTCCAAAAGTGGGGTGATTTAATCGCGGTAGATAGCGAAGGAAACCGCTAGGTACTGCGAAACCCAGGCAGCGAGCACGAATATATGGAAGAGCTCATGAAAACCAAAGTACTTTGCCGCGCGTCCAGGGCGCTTAAGCGCATAAAAGATCGCACCAATTGAGTAGAGCAACCCTCCGATAATTATCGGAAGTAGGACCCAAAGCCCACCTTCTTTATAAAGTTGTGGCGTGTAAACCACGGCCACCCAACCTAGAAGTAAGTAGTTTGCGACATAGAGCCAGCGCGGTGCGCCAACCCAAAAGATTCGCATCGCAACTCCTAATAGCGCACCTATCCAGACCACGCTGAGCAAGATCGTCCGATCATTTCCTTCGAGCAGGGTTACTGCAAATGGGGTGTAAGAGCCGGCGATGAGAAGATTGATATTGGCGTGATCCCATCGGCGCCAAATTTTCTTCTTTGCCGGCGACCAAGGAACGCGGTGATAGATCGCAGAAACGCTAAAAAGCATAATCGCGGTTATTGAATAAAGGGCGACTGCAAATTTAAGCGAGTTCTTACTTAATATAAATAAAACCAGCGAAGCGATAATGACAACTGGCGTGGCGGCTAAGTGAAACCAACCGCGTAACTTTGGCGGAGATATAGCCGCCAATTTTTCGCGCTCGCTCGCCTCTTTACTCATGAATCAACTCTAGGGGTTGGCAACAGGTTTTAGCCCTCGAACAGATTTAACTGATAGCGATGCCAGCGCTGCGACTAAGGCGATTGAGCCTGTTACATAAATCATTGTGCTTACACCGAAGGCATGAGCAAGAGGTCCGGCGGCGGCGATTCCGATGGGTGATAAACCAAAAGAGCCTAACGCGTCATATGCAACAACTCTTGAATATGACTCTTCTGGAATGTGTGACTGAAGCGAGGTAGTCCAGACTACGGTGAAAATATCAATAGCGATACCTGCAAAGAATGCACAGATCAGCGATACCCAGAGTGGAGCGCTCATTGCCAAAGAAAAATCCCAAATTGATGCACCTGCAATAATCAACATCGCAAATAGAAGCGGTCGGCCAAAGCGAATTTTCAGAGATATTAAACTGCCAGAAAGCATGCCCAAAGTTAGAGCAGCTAAGTTAAATGACCAGAATCTTGGTCCATTCGCGAGTTCTGAATACTTAAGTGGCCCAAGTATTTGCAGCATTGATTCGAAGGCTAGATTGATAAGGGCAAATGAAATAACAATGGTTACTACCCAAGAGTGAGAAGAGAATTCGCGCCAGCCAGCTTTCAAATCATGAAACATCGAGTTCTTGTTTTCACGAATCATCTTTGGTAGATCTAGATTCCAGACAAGTACTCCAGCAATGAAGAAGGAGATTGCATCTACCAGCAGCGCCCAGCCTGAACCAAAAAGGGTGACCAGGGTTCCACCAAGAAGCGCGCCGAATACATAACCAATATTGGTCGTCATCGCAATTACCGCATTTCCATGCTGCAACTTCTCCTTCGGGAGAATTTCTGGCAGTACTCCGGACATCGCTGGCCACCAGAGGGCATTTAAAATTCCGAAAAGTGCGCCCATTAAAGCCAAGAAGAAGACGCTGGAATTATTGATGATTAATGAGATCGCACTTAGCGCTGCAAATCCGCTTCCCAAAATATCTGCGCCACCAACGATGCGATTTCGCTTAAACCGATCTCCAATTACTCCGCCAAACAACATTAAGGCGACCATTGGAAACATGCGAGCGGCCATGACGATGCTCAAATCTTTTCCGGTGGCTCCCGGCAGCGCCAGAACCCCAAAGGCGAGGGCAACCGGTGAGATTCCATTACCCACATTGGAGATAAAGCGCGAGGTGGCCAGGGCGGTAAATCCTGGGTGCGAGTGGAGCTCCTTTATTTCGCGGCGCATCAGGCAAGCCTAACTGGGAGGAGGATGGTTGGTGGTTGCTCGGGTAAATACCCCAGTTGAGGTCCAAATTGAGCGTGATTTTCCGGAATTAATTAAAAAAACTCGAAAAATACCAACGAGTATTGATGCAAATCGCTTGCAGCAGGTTCACAATAATACCTACCAGAGTGAGTGGATGTGGTTCCTCGAGGACTTCATCGATTTAGCGCTGGCTTCCGGGGCCGAATGGTCCTTGAAGTATTAAGCACCCCACGGAGGCTTATTTACATGTTAACCCTAACCGCAAACCAGTGGAACACGGTCTACAACGTATTCTCGTTCGGACTTGTTTCAATGCTTGCTTGCACAATTTATACCCTAGTTTCACAGGCTCGCGTACTGCCTAAGTACCGCAACGCTCTCGTTATGTCATCAATGGTTACATTCATTGCTGGCTACCACTACTGGAGAATCTTTAACTCATTCTCAGAGTCATCTGAAGGAATGGTTGTTAAGGTTTCTGGAGACCAGGGTGCTTTCAATGAGGCATACCGTTATGTTGACTGGCTACTAACTGTTCCACTACTTCTTGTTGAAGTAATTGCAGTGCTTGCACTTGCAAAGGAAGTTTCAAAGTCACTCATCGCTCGTTTGGTACCAGCATCAGCTGCAATGATCGCACTTGGCTACCCAGGTGAAATCTCAAACGATCAGAACACACAGATCCTTTACGGTGTTCTTTCAACACTTCCATTCCT
>JBEAMT010000080.1:0-3555 GCA_041165825.1 Actinomycetota bacterium
AAGCAGCTTCAGGTCGTTCTCTTCGATGAGTTAAAACTCCCTAAAACAAAGAAAATTAAGACTGGATTTACTACCGATGCTGAAGCTCTAAATTGGTTATTCGAAAAGACTAAACATCCGCTCCTTGAATCCCTTCTGCGGATCCGCGAGACGAAGAAACTCGGTACAACGGTAGAAGGCTTGATCGCAGAAATTGCCCCGGATGGGCGTATCCACACTCACTTTGCACAGACTGTTGCAGCTACCGGACGTTTATCTTCAGTCGGGCCTAACTTACAGAATATTCCAGTGCGTACCGAAGAAGGTCGCAGCATCCGAAATGCATTTATAGCCGGTTCTGGTTATAGCTCACTCCTAACCGCGGATTACAGCCAAATTGAAATGCGCATCATGGCTCATTTATCAAGCGATACAGGATTGCTTGCCGCGTTTGAAAGCGGTGAAGATTTACATGCCACAGTTGCAGCACTTGTCTTTGGAGTTAAAGCTACGGATGTTGACCCTGAGATGCGCCGTCAGATTAAGGCGATGTCCTACGGATTGGCATACGGACTCAGCGCTTATGGTTTGGCGGTGCAGTTAGATCTCACGCCACCTGCAGCGCAAGATCTGATGGATAAGTATTTTCTACGTTTTGGTGGAATCCGCGATTACTTAAGTAGCGTCGTTGTTGAAGCCCGTAAAGTTGGTTATACCGAAACGGTCATGGGACGTCGTCGCTATCTCCCTGATTTAATGCACGACAATCGACAACGCCGCGAGATTGCAGAGCGTATGGCTCTTAACGCACCAATTCAGGGATCTGCAGCCGACATTATTAAGCAGGCGATGCTCAATGTTGATGCAGCGCTCACCGCCGAGAAAATGCAGTCGAGGCTCTTGCTTCAGGTGCACGATGAGTTGATCTTGGAGGTCGTCGCCGGGGAGGAAGAGAAACTCACCGCTTTGGTACGACGCGAAATGGCTGCGGCATATCCTCTTAAAGCACCGCTAGATGTGAGTGTAGGAGTCGGCCGAAGTTGGAACGAAGCAGCGCACTAACGTAGAAAGTTAAGTATTGCGATCGCTGAGATCTTCAATTGCAGCCAGATCTTCGTCATCAGTTGGTAGATCATTTGCGGCAGATAAGCGACCTTTTCCGATTGTAAGAATTACAAATCCTATGAAAAGCATCACCGGAAGCATTGCTAGCCCAACGCGAGGTGAAATGTGTTCTGACACAACTCCGCCAACCGCAGCACCTACCGCCATAAAGGATCCTTCAACGCTCCAAATCCAACCGAGTGAAGATGTTTGTGAACCCTTTGGGCGAACCGCTTCTAGTACTTCGAAGTAGAAGACTTGAAGTGCTCCACCGAGTAATCCAATTGATGCGCCAACTAGCGCCATCGTCCAGTCTGGATAAGTAAATGCAATTGGGAAGCAGGCGATCATCCAAAGCAGATAAGTGCGTCGCATTGCTGCCAGTGGCGCTAGCTTCTTTGAGACTAGTCCTCCAAGTAGCCCGCCAATAACAGTTGCTATTCCGAAGGAGGCAAAGATCCAAGCAACCCGATGAGGAACTTCTTCTTGAGTCGCGAAAGCAGGAACCGCTACATCAAAGACGCCCCAGCCAAATCCAATAAAACATCCTTCAAACATCAGTAACTGTATAGCGCGGTTTTGAAGGAGTCTCTCTTGTCCTTTAACCTTTTTCTCTGGAATCCAGTTTCGCGATACCGAAGTCATCGCGAGTGCGATACCACCGGTGAGCATTAGCCCAGCAACAACGTTGAGCGCCAAATAGGGGCGCGAAGAAAGCGCTAGCGATGTAACAACTACCGGGCCAAGTACAGAAGTCGAACTCATCATTGCAGAATCGAAAGCATAAGCAGTTCGCAAATACGTTGGAGGAACAATATCTTTCCAAAGCGGCCTAACAGAGAGATTAATTGGGGGAGCGGAGATTCCGAGAATGAATGCAGCTATCAAGATAGAACGAGCAGTATCCATTTGATTTAAGGTAAGAATCAATAAGGTGTATCCCGGCACAAGAATTCGCAGCGGCCATTTCTGTCCCCAGCGATCCATCACCGAACCTCGAATGCCAGCAGTAACGGCACCAGCTAAAGAATTTAGCCCGATCGCAAATCCTGCAATAGCAAAAGAGTCTGTGCTCTGCTCGGCTTTGAAGAAGATCCCAAGACCAATCATTCCGTAGGCCAAACGAGCGGGAAACGCTGCGACGCCAAGGGAGATCACTCGAGGAAATGAAAACAATTCCTTATAGCGCTTCACTTTCGTGAGTTTACGCCTATTTTTTCTCAGGATTTGCCCTTAACTGGACCAGAACCGTACGCTTACGCCCGTTCACCAGAAAGGTTCTGGAGTCCTATTACTTTCTATCCCTACGGAGCAACTTGAGCACATCATCACCAGTCGTGGCAGTAAACGACATTGGATCAGCAGCAGATTTTCTTGCAGCAATCGAAGGCACAATCAGAAATTTCAATGACGGAGACCTTGTTGAAGGAACCGTTGTACAAGTTGATCGCGAAGAAGTACTTCTAGATATTGGGTACAAAACTGAAGGTGTAATTCCTTCCCGCGAACTTTCAATCCGCCACGATGCAGATCCAAATGACATTGTTAAGGTAGGCGATCGCATTGAAGCGCTCGTTCTACAGAAAGAAGATAAAGAAGGCCGCACAATTCTTTCTAAGAAGCGCGCACAATACGAGCGCGCCTGGGGAGATATCGAAGGCAAGAAAGAGCGCGATGAAGTTGTTGTCGGAACAGTTATTGAAGTTGTTAAGGGTGGCTTGATCGTTGATATCGGTCTCCGTGGCTTCTTGCCAGCATCTCTCGTTGAAATGCGTCGCGTTCGCGATCTCACTCCTTACATTGGTAAGGAAGTTGAGGCTCGCATCATTGAACTCGACAAAAACCGAAATAACGTTGTTCTTTCACGCCGTGCATTCCTTGAGCAGACTCAATCAGAGTCTCGCACTACCTTCTTGAATCAACTCCAAAAGGGTCAGGTTCGTACGGGTGTAATCTCATCAATCGTAAACTTTGGTGCATTCGTTGACCTTGGTGGCGTCGATGGTCTTGTCCACGTCTCAGAACTTTCTTGGAAGCACATCGATCACCCAGGTGAGGTTGTTGAAGTTGGCGATGAAGTAACCGTTGAAGTTCTCGAAGTTGACTTTGAACGTGAGCGCGTTTCACTCTCACTTAAGGCAACTCAAGAGGATCCATGGCAAGCATTTGCTCGCACCCACACCATTAACACTGTGGTTCCTGGAGTTGTTACCAAGCTTGTTCCATTTGGAGCATTTATTCGTGTACACGAAGGAATTGAAGGTCTTGTTCATATTTCAGAGTTGGCAGAACGTCACGTTGAAATTCCAGAGCAGGTTGTGTCTGTAGGAGATGAACTCTTCGTCAAAATTATTGATATTGACCTAGAGCGTCGCCGCATTTCGCTCTCTCTTAAGCAAGCTAACGAAGGCCACGAGGTTGAAGTTGAGGCATTTGATCCAACTCAATACGGAATGGCTGCTCGCTACGATG
>JBEAMT010000081.1:0-2934 GCA_041165825.1 Actinomycetota bacterium
CTCGAGGATTTCTTGGTCGAATCTCAATCTTTATGGGGCTACTAGTTGGTTATTTGGTTGCCTTCTTGATGGGTGATGTTAAGACCGATGGAATTTCCGCAGCAAAATGGATTGCAGCACCTACTTTCACAACACCTGAATTCAAGTTGAGCGCGATAGTGCTCTTCTTGCCGGTAGTCCTAGTTCTTATCGCCGAAAACGTTGGACACGTAAAGGCGGTAGCAACAATGACAGGCAAGAATCTTGATGATCAGATGGGCAATGCTCTCCTCGCTGATGGCGTTGCAACGACTCTCGCAGGAGCTGGCGGAGGATCCGGAACTACCACTTATGCTGAAAATATTGGAGTCATGGCAGCAACGCGGGTCTATTCCACAGCTGCCTATTGGATCGCTGCTATCGGTGCGATTGTGCTCTCAGTATCGCCGAAATTCGGCGCGGTTCTTAGTGCAATTCCAGGCGGAGTACTTGGCGGAGTTCAAGTTGCTCTATTTGGAATGATTGGAATTCTCGGCGCCAAGATTTGGATTGAATCTCGAGTTAATTTCGCAGATTCCACAAACTTGGTAGTTGCAGCATCTGCAATCATTATTGGAATTGCAGATATTTCCTGGACCAGCGGTGATTTCACATTTAATGGAATCATTAATGCCACTCTTGTTGCAGTAATTGGGTATCGCGTATTTCACGCAATCTCCAAATCAAGAGGCACTAGCGCTGCATAGTTGGGAACGTTCAAAACAGAGGCGGATTTCTCCGCCTCTGTTTCATTTTTCTCTGGAATATGTAGATAATTGAGATATGGCAATTCCTAATAGATTTCCTGAGTATCTGATTGCTTCAGCACTCATTATCTTGGCGCCCGGTCCGAGCGTACTTTTTGCAATTGCGCGGGCAATCGCTTGGGGACGTGCTACGGCAGTTGCAACGGTTATTGGCAATGCACTAGGGATGTTTGCGCTTTCAATACTAATTGCGTTCGGTCTTGGTCCGTTGCTTGAACGAAGTGAAATTGCATTCATTGCTGTACAAATACTGGGCGGTTTGTATTTGATCTACCTTGGAATAGATGCACTTAAGCACTCAAGAATTGCCGCTTCGGAAATGTTAAACCAGAGCGAGATTAGGCCTTCACACCTTCGCTCAATTAGAGATGGTTTCTGGGTCGGTGCGCTTAATCCCAAAGGGTTGGTGTTCTTTGCAGCAATACTCCCCCAGTTCTTAGATCGAGATAGTTCTAATCTCACTGGCCAGCTACTTCTAATGGGAGCAACTTTTGCGATACTGGCGATTATTGGCGATGGCACTTGGGGTCTGCTTGCGGGAACAGTAAGAGCCTGGATGGCAAGTTCGCCCATGCGCCTTGTGCTCCTAAGAAGACTTGGTGGGGTAGTAATAATCTTGCTCGGTCTCTTTACCCTGATTTCCGTGGCGTAGCCCAAGTTTGTCAGTCCCCAACGGCACAATCTCGCCTATGAGTAAAGCGCGCGAATTCATCAGCCCAAGTGATCTCACCTTTTCTTGGGATAACTGCCACCGTTGTCTCTGGCTTTATTACAACCACGGATTAAAAGCCCCCTCCTTCTTTCCTCTAGTAGGCGAACTCTCAGCGCTACAAGAAGGCCATTTCGCTAACGCAACCGCAAAAGATCTTCACCCAGATATCCCAGAAGGTCGAGTTGTAGGTAAGGGTGGATGGGTTAAATCAACTCCAATCCCAATTAATGGAAACTCCTCACCTTTTGCTATTAGAGGCAAATACGACTTACTAATGGAATTTTCTGATGGAACGTACGGTGTAATCGATTGTAAGTTTCAAGGAAAAGATAACGATAAGAGTGAATTCTACTCCCCACAATTAGAAGCATATGCGTTCTCGCTTGAGAATCCAGCCTCAGATACCCCAAAGAAAGTCTCAGTTCTAGGTCTATTAGTTTGGTCTCCAAAAAAGCCGGTCGGAAATCCAAATGATGGATTTAATCTTGAACTTAATAGTTCATGGTTCCCAATAAAGCGCGACCCTGCTGCCCTCTCAAATCGGTTAACCGAATTTATTACGATGGTCTCAGGCCCAACCCCAGTCCGAGATAGCTCTTGTGAAAATTGTAAGTTCATCTCTGAGCGCCGAGAAGTTTTTGGAGCTGAGTAACTAGCTCTTTTTTCTACTAGGTTTTTTAACTGGTTTTTTCTTACGTTCCTCTTCCAGCGCCTCTTTAGCCTGTGAGGCATATATATCTACATACTCTTGCCCAGACATTTCTTGTAACTTCTTCATAATTTGATCGGTCGCTTTCCTTAACTTTTCAGGATTGCTACCGTTCTCAACTCCTTGAAAATACATAGGTTCACCGAATTTCATTTCAACTCTAAGTATTTTCGGTATCACTTTTCCGGTTGGTTGAATTTCAGCGGTATTGAACATTGCAACTGGAATAACTGGGGCTCCAGATTCAAAGGCAAGTCGAGCAACACCGGTTCGACCTCGGTATAGCCGTCCATCAGGAGAGCGCGTCCCTTCTGGATAAATACCAAGACACTCTCCGTTAGCAAGAACTGATAACCCCGTTAGAAGCGCTGCCTCAGATTTGGATCCACCAGCTCGATCAACAGGAACTTGGCCCAATGCGATGAAAGTTAACTTTTTTAAAAGTCCTTTTGGTCCAGGCGATGTGAAGTACTCGCTCTTTGCAAGAAATGTTACTTTCCTTGGGATAACAAGTGGCATAAAGATTGAATCACTAAATGAGAGATGATTTGAGGCAATTATTACCGGGCCCTGTGCCGGTACATTTCTAAGTCCACTTACCTTCGGCCTAAAGAGCAGAGTTAAAACAGGCATTAGAAAAGATTTAAGTAATCCATATGCAACCTTGTCGCCTTGAACGACTGAGGGCCGCCTGCGAAGCGCCATGGGGTTAATTTACGACCCCTATG
>JBEAMT010000082.1:0-3619 GCA_041165825.1 Actinomycetota bacterium
GGTCTTGAGTTTAAGAACGAACTTCTTGCTCACTTAGTAAATAACGGGCACGACGTTACCGATCACGGCCCATATCAATATGACGCCCTTGATGACTATCCCGATTTCTGTATTCCCGCCGCACAAGCGGTTGCTAAAGATGCTGCCTCTCTTGGAATTGTTATTGGCGGATCTGGCAACGGAGAACAAATCGCTGCAAATAAAGTCCAAGGTATTCGTGCGGTTCTGGCATGGAGTATTGAGACCGCTAAATTAGGTAAGGAACATAACAATGCCAATGTGGTCTCGGTTGGCGGTCGCATGCATTCGATAGAAGAATGCAAAGCGATCATTGACGCCTTTATCGCAACTCCTTTCAGCAACGACGAGCGCCATATTCGCCGGATCAATAAGATCGCGAAATTTGAAGAAACTGGCGAGATTTAGCTTTTACTTCTTGTAATACATAAAGTCATTTACTGCGTGATCTTTAGTAATGCCTTGTCCCTCAAAACGAGTTAGCGGACGAGATTTAGGTCGATCAATTACTCCCCCAGTAAATAACGTGGTCTCATTGAATTGCACACTTATCCATTCGGCATATGGAACCCAGTCAGTTGCGATATGGAGATACCCACCTGGCTTTAACTTCTTAGCCACTTCCGCAATAAAGCGTTGGTTAACGATGCGCCGTTTAAAGTGGCGTTTCTTCGGCCATGGATCGGGGAAATAGAGATGCACTCCGTCTAGGACTCCGTCAGCGATCATGTAGTGAAAAACTTCAAAGACATCACGTTCAATCAACTTCACATTTTTTAATTCAAACTCATTTAGCTTGGCCATGAGCTTTCCAACACCTGGCATATGAACTTCAACGCCCAAGTAATTAACGTTCGGATTCGCTTGCGCTATCTGCCAAGTGGCCTCCCCCATGCCATAACCAATTTCCATTACTACGGGTTGGGCTTTTGTGAAAGAGGTGGAAAGATCCAAAAAGGACTCTTGGAATTCAATACCGAATTTGGCCCACAAAGTATCGCGCGCAACTTGTTGGGCAGGGGTGATCCTCACGCCGCGCAAGCGATAACTTCGATTGGTAACTGGCTCCACAGCACAACTCTTTCATGATTAGACTTACGAGAGCAAAACGGTCCGTTAAGCATCTAAAGGAGTTTCCGTGTCAGGCACAAATATCACGCAGATTGAAGCAGCCCAGCGTTCTGAAGTTATCAAGGTTTCCAGTTACAAAATCGATCTTGATTTAACAACAGGTGCCGAGACATTCTTGGTTAAGACGACCGTTAACTTCGCAGGGTTAAAACCGGGTGCAACAACATTTATTGATTGCGTTGGTAAGCGTGTAATTAGCGCGAAGCTCAATGGCGCAGATTTTGATCCAAAGTTTGATGGCGAAACTGTTTTCTTGCCTGCACTTGCTGCAGAAAACGTTCTAGAGATTGAACATGAAGGAATTTACTCAAATTCCGGTGAAGGTCTGCACCGTTTCGTGGACCCGGCCGATAACGAGGTCTACTTATATACCCAGTTCGAAACTGGCGATGCACGTCGTATGTATGCCTGCTTTGATCAACCGGACCAAAAGGCAACTTTCACAATTAGTACGATTACGCCAAAGCATTGGGAAGTTATCTCGAACTATGGTATCGAATCAACTAAGGATATTGATGGCGATCGCAAGCACATTCAATTTGCTACTTCTCAGGTAATTTCTACCTACGTCACAGCGATCGTTGCCGGTGCATATAAATCTGTTCATGATGAATACAAGGGCGAGAAGACAATTCCGCTGGGCATCTATGCACGCAAATCTTTCTTCCAGCATGTGGATGCTGAAAATATTTTTGAAGTTACCAAGCAAGGCTTTGCCTACTTCGAAAAGACTTTTGGTCTGGCTTACCCATTCGGTAAGTACGACCAGATCGCAGTTGCTGAATACAACTGGGGCGCTATGGAGAACGTTGGCTGCGTAACTTTCCACGAAGATGTTCTGATCTTTCGCAGCAAGGTCACAGAACGCAACTACATTAGCCGCGCCACAACAATCCATCATGAGATGGCTCATATGTGGTTCGGCGATTTAGTAACCATGAAGTGGTGGCAGGATCTTTGGTTAAACGAGTCATTTGCTGAGTGGGCTTCTTACTTATCTGTAAGCGAATCAACAAAGTACACAAATGCCTGGACTGAATTTAACTCCGTCCGCAAGAACTGGGCTTACCGCGTAGATCAGATGACATCGACCCACCCAATAGCGGTTGAGATGGAAGATCTCGATGCGGTTCGCACCAACTTTGATGGTATTTCATATGCCAAGGGCGCATCAGTGCTGCAACAGCTAGTGGCTCATGTTGGTCGCGATAACTTCATCGCTGGCTTGCGCAAGTATTTTGCAAAGCATGCTTACAAAAACACCGAGCTCAGCGATCTAATTACAGAACTTCAGGCGACAAGTGGAAAAGATCTAACCGCCTGGGTAAATACTTGGCTTCGCACTGCGGGTGTAAACACGCTTCGTCCGGTAATCAAACTAGATGGTGACAAGTACGCATCGGTCGCAGTAAAACAAGAAGTACCTCCTCTGCCAGCAGGCTCAAAGGAACTTCGCCCACACCGTTTATACGTTGGCCTCTTTGATGTAAAGGGTGATGCACTTGTGCGCCGCGAAAGCATTGAAGTCGATATCGCAGGTGAACTAACAGAGATTAAGGATTTGGCCGGAAAGAAATCTGCTGATCTACTTCTAATCAACGACCACGATCAAACTTATGCAAAGCTGCGCTTTGACGAGCGTTCCGTTGAAACTATGAAGAAATACCTAGGAAATCTTGATGATTCTCTCGCTCGTGGACTTATTTGGGCATCACTTTGGGATTCAACTCGTGATGGTGAATTAGCTGCAAGTGATTACATCACTATCGCCTTGAATGCGCTTAAGGGCGAATCTGATATCTCGATGATCACCGCGACATTTATGCAGATTGATACCGCTATCTGGGCGTACGTTGCACCGAAGAATCGTGAAGCAGTTCGTCTTGCAGTTGCGAACGCGGCGGAAGCCTTACTAGATGGCGCCAAGCCAGGTAGCGATAGCCAACTTCAATATGCTCGCGCATTTGCAAACAATGCTGTGACTCCAGCACAGTTCGATCGCCTAAAGGCGATGCTTGATGGTTCGGTCAATGGATTAACTGTTGATGCAGAACTTCGCTGGTATATATTCCTTTGCGGCGTAAAGCGTGGAGTATTTGGCCCAACTGAGATCGCTGCTGAAGGAGATCGCGATAAGACCGCACACGGTAAGCAATATGTTGCCTATGCGCACGCTGCGATCCCTACAAAAGAAGCGAAGGCTGCAGCATTTAAATCGGTAACTACCGATGATTTGAGCAACACCATCCACTCATACAAGTGCCGCGGCTTTAACGAGAACATCCACTGGGAATTACTTGAAGATTTCGTAGATCAATACTTTGATGCCATCTTGAAAGTTTGGGAGACCAAGGGCTTTGAGATCGCCGAGACAACTGCGACGCTGACTTTCCCAACTTGGGCAATTAGCGAAGCAACAGTCACTAAGGCACAGCACTGGCTCGATGTAACTGGAAAAGATGCTTCGAAT
>JBEAMT010000083.1:0-3741 GCA_041165825.1 Actinomycetota bacterium
GCCAAGATGACTTCAGTGATATTTGAATCAGATAAACGAACCATCAACTCGCGGATGCGCAGTTGGTCAGGGCCAATTCCATCGATCGGACTGATTGCGCCACCGAGCACGTGATACTTGCCGCGGAATTCGCGAGTGCGTTCGATTGCGATTACATCTTTACTTTCTTCAACGACACAAATCTGTGCCGGATCGCGACGGGGATCGCGGCAGATTCGGCATTCGGTTTCTTCTGAGACGTTTCCACATTGGTTGCAGAATTTAACGCGCTCTTTAACAGTGCGAATTGCATCGACTAGCGCAAGAGCGGCATCACCATCGGTCTGCAAAATATGGAAAGCAATTCGTTGTGCGCTCTTGGGTCCGATACCAGGCAAGCGACCTAACGCATCGATGAGATCTTGGATCGCACCTTCATACATTCCGGTGCTCATTAATCTTTATTCTTTTCGCTGATCACAGTTGCGCCGAGTTCGGCGGCAAGTAGCGCTGCACCTGATAACAAGTTCTTATCGGTTGGCGCTTCATCTTTGCGAACCGCGCGCGCTTCAGGCGTAGAAGTTGTATCGATAGATGCATCAACTACTATTTCGATTTTGCGATCGATGCCAACGATTTCGATAAATGCTTGGCGCAGGATTTCATCTGATTCAGAGCGGACAAATGAATCGCGGGCGCCGGCGTTGACGATTCCGATGGTAATTAACTTCTCGTCGATAGCGACTATTTGCGCTGAAGCGGAGAGGAGAGACCAGGTCAAACGACGACGTTTCTTAACGTTTTCGATTACATCTGGCCACAAACGTCGAAGTCCAGAAATATCTATTTGCTTATTGGAAGCAACCTTCGGAGATTCGGAAACTTTTTCCGACTTCACAGAAACTGCTTGGCTTGGCGTCTCGGGAAAAGCTTCTTTAGAGTCGCCTCCGCCAACAGTTTCTTTTGAAGTCTCTTCCACTATTGGTGCCGTAGTTTTCTTGGGTGCATCCGCAATCTTTGGGGCTGGTGGAGTAACTGGTGCGGGGGTTGAAATGTTTTCGACACGTTCTAGGCGTTCAATGCGGGAGAGAAGTCCGGCTTCGGAGTTGTCTCCGCCAGGCAGAAGCATGCGGCCGCAGATAAGTTCGAGAATTAATCGAGGCGCTGTTGCACCGCGCATCTGGGTTAAACCTTCGGCTGCAATATCTGCGCAGCGAGATAAGTTGGCAGCGCCGATGTTGGTTGCTTGTTTGCGCATTCGTTCTAGTTGATCGTCTGGAAGTCCGCGCAGAATTGAATTTGCATTGGTTGCTTCAAGTGCATCGACGATCATTAGATCGCGCAGACGTTCTAGTAAATCGCCAGCAAAGCGGCGTGGATCGTGACCGGATTCGATTACGCGATCGACTGTTTTAAATAAAGTTGCGCCGTCGCGAGCGGCAAGTGCATCAACTGCATCGTCCAGTAACGCATCGTCGGTGAAACCAAGTAGCTGAATGGCGATTTCGTAGCTAACACCATCAGGACCAGCGCCAGCAAGAAGTTGTCCAAGCACTGAAAGCGCATCGCGAACTGAGCCACCACTTGCGCGAACAACCAGTGGAATAACGCCCTTGGCAACAGTTACACCTTCTTCTTTGCAGATCTTTTCTAGGTGCTCCGCCAAGATTCCAGGCGGAACAAGTCTAAATGGGTAGTGATGAGTACGGGAACGAATAGTTGAAATTAACTTTTCTGGTTCAGTTGTTGCAAAGATAAAAATTACGTGAGGAGGTGGTTCTTCAACGACTTTGAGAAGTGCGTTTGCAGCTCCTGGCCCAAGTTGGTGCGCCTCATCGATAATGTAAATTTTGTACTTACTTTGTACTGGCGCAAAGAATGCTTTATCTCGAAGGTCGCGCGCATCGTCTACCAAGCCATGTGTGGCCGCATCGAGCTCAATAACATCGAGTGAACCTGGACCGTTCGCAACTAAATCTTTACAGGATTGGCAGAGGCCACATGGAGTTGGAGTTGGGCCTTTTTCGCAGTTAAGTGAGCGCGCCATGATGCGAGCGCTAGAAGTTTTACCGCAGCCACGAGGTCCGCTAAATAAATATGCGTGATGTGTTTTGCCAGAAGTGAGCGCATTGGAAAGTGGAACCGTGACGTGTTCTTGTCCGATTACATCTGCAAATACCGAAGGTCGATATTTTCTATACAACGCGAGTGACATATTCACTCCTCTCTTCTGCGCAACAATATTTACAACCTATTACAAATCACTGACCTGCACTACATAAAGGACCCCTCACGCACCCATCAGAGCGCGCCTACCCTTGCTGTATTCCTACCCTGGGGGAGTTCAGCGCGGTAATGCCGCGTGAGGGATCTGGCGTAAGGATAGTTGCTACACCAATACCCCTATACCCTTAGCCAGTCGGGAGCGATCCCGCCGGGAGGATTCGCATAGCGGCCGAGTGCGCACGCTTGGAAAGCGTGTAAAGGGCAACCTTTCGAGGGTTCAAATCCCTCATCCTCCGCAAGGTGTGTTTCAGCCTCCACCAAATGGATGGGGGAAACCTGATTAAGGTCGTCAGGGCTTTTCCGTATTTTTTTCGGATGCCAATAAATATTTCTAAATCATTACTTCTCGCACCCAAAATCCCCAGTCTTGCTGTAGTTGGTCTACTCGCAGCCCAATTTTTTATCCTTCAAAGTATTGGAGGTACTGAACCTAAGTGCACTTTAAATGTCGAAAGGCCACACTATTCGACAAGTTTGTTTGAAAATCAAAATATCGATGCCATTAAATTAAATATCAGCTCAATTTGTAACGTCTCGCAAAAATACACTCAACTAAGCGCGTCTATACAAAAAATTCAGAATAACCGTGAAATCACCGCCTACTCATTTGTGAATCAAAGAAGAAACTCGACTGCTAAATCACCTAATGTCGCAAGTTTTAGAGAACTCTTTGGTCCATGTCGGAAGGGGATATCCGCCGCATATCGTGGCACCGCAAAGGGTTATGTGTACCTAGAAAACGGCAAAAAGCTGGCTGTCAAGGGAGATTCAGGAAAATTTGTAGCGGCAGGATGCTTGATTGGTGCACAATGAAGGTGTGAGTTATTTTGAAGAGTGCTTAACATCTGGTGGTCTTCTTTTCCAGGAAGAAAGAAGAGCGCTTTATAAATACCTGCTTGAAATAAATAAGGACTTTTATGTTAATCAAGCACACCTTCTTCTAGAGAAAGGTATTACAACTAGAAGTATCGCTAATGGTGAAGTCACTTATTTCTTTAAAGGTAGGAAAGTGAATTACTCCGCAAGAGAGCTGGGCTCTGATGAAATTCAATCTGAACTTCGAGAAATTAAATTAACTAGAATTAGAAGATACAACATTAGAAAACTCGAGAAGTTTTTTGCACAATGCGATGTTGACGTAATCTCGAACTTTCCTATCCCTGGGCGACTTCCTAAAGCTGACTCAGGATACGGCTTTAATACTTACCCTTTCTACACTCTTGCCTACTACGCCAATGGAAAAAACCCTTTGGTTGGTTTA
This sequence comes from Actinomycetota bacterium, assembly GCA_041165825.1. Taxonomy (GTDB): domain Bacteria; phylum Actinomycetota; class Actinomycetes; order Nanopelagicales; family Nanopelagicaceae; genus Planktophila. The sequence continues at coordinate 3,527 of JBEAMT010000083.1, forward strand.
ATAAAGAAAGTCAGGGCTGATGACAGAGAAATACTTGCAAGGTTACGAACCTTTTAAAGTATTTTAAATCTCTACGCCGATGTATTTGGTCTCAAGGAATTCGTGGATACCATCGAAGCCGCCTTCGCGGCCAAGACCGGATTGTTTTACTCCACCAAATGGCGCAGCAGGATCTGAAATCATGCCGCGGTTGATGGCAACCATTCCGGATTCAA
>JBEAMT010000084.1:0-2737 GCA_041165825.1 Actinomycetota bacterium
CCGATTGGATCTCCGGTAATCGCCGTTAAGTTATAAAGAATGAAGCTCGATCCAAAGAGAATAAGGAAGAGAACACCTAGGCGGCGGATAATAAAAGCGATCATCACCAATCCTCTCTACGTATCTCTTTGTAAATTTCCCTTTAGGGCTGGGAAATTCTAATGGGGCAGAGCACTTAAAGCCCCACTTTGGAGGCCATAAAAGTAGAGGCCTTAAGGGCTTTTGGGCCCTTAAGGCCTTCCTACTTAACTACTTATTGGAATTTAAGAACTAATCCTTTCGAATTAGTACTTCCACTCCCAGAAGTTCCACTCCTTGACAGGTGAAAGTGCGCTCAACTTAACGCCCTTTAGATCGCTGTCATATGCCAACACGGCTGGGTGTTGGTACATAGGAAGTGTGTATGCATTTCCGAAGATTGTTCTTTCAATCTTGATAAATGCAGTCGCGAGAACGCTTGGTGACATTGGACGTGAGAAGACATCATCCACAAGTGCATCAAGCGCCGGGCCACCGTTGGCGCCGTTGTAATTGTTGGAGCCATCAGAGCGCCAGTTAGCGCGGATGGTGCCTTGGGCGGTAGTTGTTGCTTGCCATCCAAAGAAGGTCGCGTCGTACTTTGAGTTACGAAGTTGTGGCGACCAATCAACGACAGTATCCATAACGGTATCAAAACCGCACTTGCCCATATTGGCATCAATTAGGAGAGCTTGTGCAGCTCTACGCGCATTGTTACCAGGTACAAGGAAGTTGATCTTTATCGGATTTGTCAATGCATTTGGTTGGTACTTCTTGACGATGGCAAGAGCGCGCTTGTTCTTCGACTCTTGGCTGCCTTCGTAATACTGAGAACCATTTGCTGTGATAACTCGTCCGTATAGAGGATCAAGAGTCGATGGAACAGCTACCGATCTCAATGGCTTTATTGCTGAGTTGATTGGGTTTACCAACTTGGTCACGATTTCCTCGCGAGGTACGCAGAGCAAGAATGCTCGACGAAGTTGGGTTGCCTTCTCACCGTTACCAGCAAATGGACCGGTGTAAGGAGTTCCTCCGGTGCTGAAGTAAGCGCCGGAACGAAGGTCGACGTGCTCATAAGTAGAGTTGAGACCACCTTCTGTTGTGACTCCCGCGACCTTCTTAAGCGCTGCAACGCCGTCTGCGGTTTGCTGACCGGCATAGAGCGTAATTTCTCCGTTAGCAAGCGCTTGAATTGCAGGGTTTCCATCCGCTACATATTTCTGAATTACGTTCTGGATATCACCAGAAACTGCAGGGCCAGAGTTATAGCGTGGGTTTGCCTTCAAGGTTGTCGATTGACCCTTGATTGCGCTTACAACTGAGAATGGACCATTTCCTACCCAAAGAAGTGGGTTAGTGGTCGATGCGTTGACATCTTGGATGTTGTACGAAGTTGACCAGATCTTGCCCATGTCCTTGAGAAAAGCAGTGGACTTTGCCTTATAAGCAGCATAGAAGCGTTCGCGAGCTGCTTCGTTAGCTGCAACGGTCTGTAGCGCAGTCTTTCCTTCAGCAAGGTGAACTAGAGCATGTGTTGGACGTGGTCCAATCACAGATAGCCACCAGTCTGGGAATCTCTGCTTATACAAGAATGTAACTGACATTTCATCAGCACTGACGATTGGGTCGCCAGTTGAGAATAGTGAGTATGAGCTGGAAGAAATACCGGCTGAATTGAAGTCAAACTTCTTATCGCCATCCCAGTTACCAATTCCAGCTGCCTTTGCATAATCACGGCTATAGATAACATGTGAAAGCAATAGATCAATACCGGTGATCGGTGTTCCATCTGACCAGACTCGACCTGGCTTCACGGTGTATTGAACGCGGAAGTCAGTCGCTTTATTTGAAACAACCTTGTAGGTACCAAAAGTTGTGTTTTGGACCCAGTTACGGTTGTCGTCGTAATATCCAAAGCCCATTCCGGTAAGAGCTCCGATGGTGCCGTTAGTTACCAAGTTGTAACCAACAACTGCGGAGTTAAATCCGGAGAGTGGATTTGTTTCATGAATGATTACAGTTCCGTTCTTAGCTGCTTTTGCAGGCGTAAGAATCGATGCCGCTAGCAATATAGATAGCGAACCGACTAGAACTGTTCTCAATGTATTTTTCTTCAAGAGAACCTCCTATAGGTTTTCATTCTTTGGGAGCCTGCGGTAAGAAGTCGACCGTCTTGCCGAAGAGCGCCCATCGAGGGAACGGCGAGTCTGCCCGAATTGCTCGATTTAGACAACATTTATGTGCTTAAAATCAGGCTACTTTGGATAACTTTTTCGTTGCGAAATCGCCTATTTCTTCAGAAAAACCCTTTTGGAGAGGGCCTTACTCACTTCAATAGTGGGAAATGGCATGAAACCTGAGAGCCCTCTACAAGACGAAGGTCGGGGCGCTCACTGGCGCACTTTGCTTGATCGCTCTCTCCCCGGGCTTTAGTCACGAAACAGCGATTATGGAATCGGCATCCACTTGGTGGATTTATCGGGGATGGAAGTTCGCCCTCAAGAATTATCCGCTCGCGCGACTTTTCAATCTTCGGGTCGGGAATGGGAACTGCTGAAAGAAGAGCTTTTGTATAAGGATGTCTCGGAGTGTTAAAAACTTTTGAAACTTCACCACTTTCAACAATTGATCCCAAATACATAACTGCGACGTAATCAGCGACATGTTGAACAACGGCAAGATCATGCGAGACAAATAAATATGAAATGCCTAGCTT
>JBEAMT010000085.1:0-2708 GCA_041165825.1 Actinomycetota bacterium
AGTTCCGCGCGGTGGACCCCAGACCATCGCCTCCAGCGCTTTCTTAGCTGCAGGAGGCGCTTCATCTAATTTCTTTAGATTTAACTTAACAACAGTTTGCGGACCAAGTCCTTGAATTTCATTGCCCAAAACTTCGCGAACGGTGGTCGGAATATAGAAACCATCTTTACCTTGAAAGATCAGTCCACGTTCAAGTAGACCCGGAAGAACGAAGAGCGCCGCTTTATGAGTTAGCGCCGCAATAGTTTTCTCTGTAAATGGTTCTGCAGATATCGCACACGCCTCAAGAACTTGATATTGCCAAGCGTTTAACGCATCAATGGCACGCGCCAGGCTCGGAGCAGAAGATGCACGTACTGCAAGCGATGCCACATCAGGTGGAACCGGCGTTACTAAATCTGGGCGATGGGCAAAGAGCGAAATTAGGGCAGCGTCATCCAAGGTACGTAAGTAATCTGCAAAGGAGCGCGTTTCCATAACTTGCCTACATTACTGGCAAGTGGCTGCTTCGCGCGAACTGTAAGAGTTATCTGGATTTTCTGCGCGGAGTTAGGCGAGTTCCCAGCCAGGCAGCGCGTGAGACAAGTGGGCCGAGCAATCTATTTAAAAAGCGCATCCTGCGGAAATCATGGATCGGCCAATTTTCCTTAAGTGCGCGAATTCTTAACTTTGCATCGGGATTAATTGCTGACGGGTGCCCAACGGTTTGAAGTAAAGGTAGATCGTTGTGGCTATCGGAGTATCCAAAACAATCTGCCAAGACAAAGCCACGCTCTTTAGCAATCTCTTGAATTGCAATTGCCTTCTCTTTTCCGTGCAAGAGCGGGCCGTTCATCGCACCGGTGTAATGGCCATCAACTATCGCTGCCTTGCTGCCGAGTGCGCCAGTAAACCCAAGTCTTTCCGCAATCAAAGTCGCCATATCTTCAGGAGCTGCGGTGACCAACCAAACTTCAACGCCATCGTTTAAGTGCGCCTGAGCAATTTCGATAGTTCCTTCCCAGAGAGAGGGAGATACGTACTCGTCATAAATATCTTGAGCTACAGCTCGAATATCAGAAACATTATGTCCGCCGATAAAGTCTTGTGCAGATTTTTGAAATCTATTTATCTCATCTTGCTTTTCAGTCCCTGTTAATCTAAATCTCAGGTTGGCTAGCACGAATCGCGAAATATCTGATTTAGTGAAGAAGCCGCGTTGGTACATGCCGCGGCCCAGGAAGTAAATTGTTGAGCCACGAACCAAGGTGTTATCAACGTCAAAGAACGCTGCACGTCTGACGGTGAGTGACATGTCACTACCCTAGCGATTTTCAGCGCTATTTCTCATTAATCGCATAGCCGCCAGACGCTTTATGCTTAGCGCTATGAGTACAACAGTTCACGTAGCACGCCATGGAGAGGTAGAAAATCCTGAGAAAATTCTCTATGGACGCCAACCTGGTTGGAGACTTTCAACGCGCGGACAGCAAATGGCTGAAACTCTTGGCGAATGGTCTAAATCAATAAACCTTGGTGCGCTTCATGTTTCGCCGTTGCAACGTGCGCAAGAAACTGCGGCACCAATTGCTCGTGCGCACGGCATTGAGATAACAACAGATGAGAGATTAATCGAAGCCGCCAATGTCTTTGAAGGAAAGAGCTTTGAACTCGGAAGTGGAGTTCTAAAGCATCCATCTTCGTGGCGCCATTTATATAACCCGTGGAAACCATCTTGGGGTGAGCCATATGAAGAACAGATCAATCGCATGTTGGCAGCAGTCTTTGCAGCTAGAAAAGCCGCCAATGGTAAGGATGCAATAGTAGTTTCTCATCAACTACCGATTTGGATTTTGCGTAGCGCTATTGAAGGCAGATCCCTTTTGCACGATCCAAGAAAACGAATTTGCACCCTTGCCTCAGTTACAAGTATTCACTTTGACGATGAAGGTGTGATTTCTGGGCTTTCATACTCTGAACCAGCCGGACATTTACTGCCCGAGAAGAAATAAGTAATGCGCAAAAGACTTTCTAATCTCGCATCGCTCCTGCTTATCGCTTTCACTTTATCGGCCTGCGGCGGCGGAAGTTCAATCGCGGAAGAAAGTTTTATTGAGGGTAGTGGTGCAGTTACCAACATAAAGTTAGAAGAACGTAAAGCAGCGCCAGCGCTATCGGGAATGACTCTAACCGGCAAAACATTTATCTTTAACCCTGGCCAAGTTGCGGTAGTAAATGTCTGGGCATCCTGGTGTTCACCGTGCCGGGCCGAGATTCCAACGCTGATTGAACTTTCCAAGCAATATCCCAACGTCCAGTTCATGGGCATATTGACTAGAGATAACCCAGTTAATGCTGAAGCCCTGGCTCGCAGATTAAATATCCAATACCCAACATTTATCGATGATGCCCTCTTACTTGGCTTTAAATCTACCCTTCCTGCAAATGCTATTCCTTCGACGGTATTGATCGATAAGAACGGAAATGTCGCTGCACGTATCTCTGGTGAAGTAACGCTTACTTCACTTAGCAAGATAATTAGAAAGCTCGAAGCAGAATGATTGACTTCATCGTTGACCAACTACTGGGTGGCTATCTCCTTGCCGCACTTCCCTTTGCGATATTTGCAGGAGTTATCTCATTTCTATCTCCTTGCGTGCTGCCGTTAGTCCCGGGGTATCTCGCCTATGCGGCAGGTTTTTCAAAGTCGCGTGGTCGAGTTTTCTTAG
>JBEAMT010000086.1:0-34370 GCA_041165825.1 Actinomycetota bacterium
TGCAGACCAACCACTAGTTGAATTAGATGATCTGATGTTTGCCCACTCGGAAAGATTTGTGGATCCGATGATCGTTGCACCTGCGGCACGTAAACGTTTGGCAATTGTTGAATCACGAACCACCTGAGTTTCTGCAAGAGCGAGAGAGCCGGCAGTTGCAGGTAAACCTAAAGCCTCAATATTGTCCTTAATGAGTATAGGAACGCCCGCCAATGGTCCAGCATTTTCGTTAAAAATTAAATCTTCAGTTACTGCTAAAACGGAATTGAGTTGATATCCAGATTTATCTAATTCGGCAATCTTGCGAAGAGATTCTTCATACTTTTCTCTGCTTACCGACATATTTGCTACCCAGCATGAGTTTCTATGAAGATCTTGGAGTTTTCAAAGATGATCTCAGCGTCATAATCAAGGGTTGCGACGTGGTAGCTATTGGTTAACTCGATTCGTTGCTTAATCTTTGAGCCAACTTCATTCATGATTATTTCAGTGTTTGAAACAGGTAAGGTGTGATCATCAACGCTATGAAAAAGCTGCATCGGCACGGTTACATCACGAAGCCGTGATCTTGTGTATTTCAGCATTACCAATAGTTGGTGTATCCCCCGCGTTGGAAGCGCGTCGTATCCCCATTCGCTAATTCCTGGACGTTTAATGTCATCGCCTACAGATTTGCGCATTTTCTGAAATCTTGAAAGAAAATAGGCCAACTGCGGGGAAACTAAAGGAACATGAATCATGGGATTTACTAAAACGATTCCGTTGATGCGATTTGAATGACGAGTGGCAACGTTTAGCGTTGTTCCACCACCCATAGAAAGTCCACAGATAAATACCTTTGCACATGTCTTGTGCAGGAGCGCAAGTTCAGCTTCGACCTTTGCGGGCCATTGCTCCCACTTAATTTGATTTAGATCTTCAGGTTTGGTTCCGTGTCCAGGCAGAAGCGGCACCCGCACAGTAAATCCTTTTCCGTTTAGATACTCTGCCCATGGTCGCATTGATGCTGGTGAACCGGTATAGCCGTGAACGAGCAAGACTCCGATTTCTTTATTTTTCCCACTGCCTTCTGCAGACCAATCATTAAGTAAGCCAACAGGCGCACCTATAACTCCCATTTCTTTAGCGTAGCGAGAAGGAGCTGTCAGGGCTATGGATTAGCCTTGCTTTTATGTCTGCCAACGCACTTTCTCTAGTCGAAACTACATTTGTAGTTCTCGACCTGGAAACTTCCGGGGCGGCGCCATCTATCGGGGCGGGCATAACTGAAATTGGCGCGTTAAAGGTTCGCGGGGGCAAAATAATCGGAGAATTCCAAACCTTCGTAAATCCCGGTCATACACTTCCAGATTTCATTACATCGTTGACTGGGATTACGGATTCGATGCTCTCGGATGCACCATCCATCCAGGAGATTCTTCCAACCTTCTTGGAATTTCTTGGCTCACATCACGAAACCGTGCTAGTCGCCCATAACGCGCCTTTTGATATCGGATTTCTCAAGGCGGCATCTATTGACTCAAAGATACCGTGGCCTGATTTCATAATTGTGGACACAGTCCGTATCGCTAGATCAGCGCTGGGCCGTGACGAAGTTCAAGATTGCAAACTTGCAACTTTGGCCGAGTACTTTGGCGCATCAATTGAACCTAACCACCGGGCGCTAGATGATGCTCGGGCAACCGTTGATGTTCTGCACGGGATATTTGAAAGATTAGGAACTTTTGGCGTCTCAACATTGGGCGAGCTAACTACCTTTAAAAGAAAGCGCGAACGTAAGGCGCTAGATTAGTTTGCGCTAAGTTTGTTGCTCAATAGAACCCATGATTCAAGCAGCACACTTGCGCGACCAGAATCCACGCTTTCGGTTGCTTTAACGAGAGATCTATTCAATCGCTCATAAATAGACAATTCTGATTCACCATCGAACGCGGCTATAGCGGCTGCAGCATTTAGTAAAACCGCATCCCTTGGCGCGCCGCGTTCACCTGCAAATATTGCCTTGGTTATGCGCGCATTTTCTTGCGCATCACCACCGACTAAGGCAGAAATCGGTGCATTCTCCAGTGAGAAATCTTTTGCATCAATACGGTCGCTAGATATCTCACCGTTTCCTATGGTTAGGACCGAAGTTGTAGTAGCTAGGGTGATTTCATCTAAGCCATCATCGCCACGGAAGACAAACCCTTCGACTCCACGTTCGGCAAGAACTTGAGCCATAACCAAATGCATACGATCATTTGCAACGCCAATCGCAGCGGCTTTAGGTTTGGCTGGATTAGCGAGCGGTCCAAGAATGTTGAATACCGTTGCTGTTGCCAACTCTTTACGAGCGGCTGCGGCATAGCGCATCGCCGGATGAAATACTGGCGCAAAACAGAAGCCAATTCCCAATTGCGAAACTGTCTCTTCGACTTTTGGACCATCTAAATTAATTGCAACTCCGAGAGCCTCTAAAAGATCTCCGGCACCAGACTTGGAAGATGCTGCGCGATTTCCATGCTTTACGACTCTTGACCCAGCGGCTGCTGCAATGATTGCTGCGGTAGTTGAAATATTTATAGTGTGGGCACCGTCACCGCCGGTGCCAACAGTATCTACCGAGCGTGCTGCGATATTTATAGGCGCGCAATACTGATACATCTGGGCAACCAATGCGCCAACTTCTTCTGGCGTCTCGCCTTTATTTTTTAGTGCCAATAAGAATTGCTTAAGGTCTTCTTTATCTGCGCGATCTTCCAATACCTCGCGCATTACTGATTGCGCTTCAACTGGTTCCAGATCTAAACCATTGTCCAACTTGGAGATGTAACCAGCCCAATCGATTGAGCTCATAGCTAGAATACTTTCGCTTGCGAACTATGCGTTAGCGACTGCGTTAGTGCGCATCAAGTTCGCAGCAGTGTTTGCCAGTGTAAACGGGTCTATCGGATGAATAACGCTCGCTTCGGCACGAGACCATGCAGCAAGCCAAGCATCTTCCTTTCGACCGGTGATCAAAAGCACTGGTGGGCAATTAAATACTTCGTCCTTTAATTGACGAGCGATTCCCATTCCGCCTTCAGGCACCGCTTCTCCATCCAAAATAAAGAGATCGGCTCGCAGGTCACCTGAGACGCTCTTACGGTCAATGTATGAACGAAGCGCTGCGCCAGTGGCAAATTCTTCAATCTGGTGCTCTGGAAGATCTGCCGAAACTTTCTTTCCGAGGGCAGCAACGATTGATTGACGTACTGAAGAGTCATCTGAATAAACGACGATGATCGGCTTACGCGGTGAACTCATGCCGCCAAGTCTAATCAAAGGCGCAGCATTTCCCAGCCAGTTCTGGGCAGAAAATGCGTGACCCGTTTCACCAAAATCTGGGCTAATTTAACTGCCATAACCAAGGGTTGAACTAGGTAGGCGAGCCTACTTTCAGGGATACTTGCCCCCATGACCAGCTCATCAACTGCGGCCCATCACAGCATAAATCGCCCCAACATGGTGGCGGTCGGAACTATCGTCTGGCTCTCTAGCGAATTGATGTTCTTTGCAGCGCTCTTTGCAATGTATTTCACCACGCGATCAGTTCAAGGCCCTGAGATTTGGTTGGAATCAACAGAAGTTTTGAATATTCCTTTCGCAGCTTTTAACACAACGATCTTGGTGCTTTCTTCGGTGACATGTCAGTTCGGCGTCTTTGCCGCCGAACGTTTCCAGGCTAAGCGAACTGGTTCATTACTGAACATTAAATCTTGGGGAATGCGCGAATGGTTCTCGTTGACATTTCTTATGGGGGCCTTCTTTATTGCCGGTCAGATTTACGAGTATGCGCATCTGACTCAAGAAGGTTTGGCACTTTCTACAAATGCCTATACCTCGGTCTTCTACTTGGCCACTGGTTTCCACGGTCTGCACGTGACTGGCGGGTTGATTGCATTCCTAATCGTTATGGTTCGCGTCGCCAAAGCGCGTCGCTTTACCCATAACCAAGCAACGACAGCAATTGTTGCCTCTTACTATTGGCACTTCGTTGACGTTGTTTGGATTGCTTTATTTGCGGCGATTTATCTGATTAAGTAAATGAGAATACAAAAAACGTTCATGGATATAGCGAATATCAAAATAATCGAAAGAAATGGAAGATAACTTGAAACGCCTCTCACGTTTTCGCCGACATCGCGCAGTAGCCCCACTTCTTTTGGTTCTAGCGCTGCTTTCGATTGGAACAACTTTTTCCGTGGCTGGTGCAGCCACTAGCACTCCGATCACAGCGGCCGAGAGATCTGCGCTCATTGAGGAAGGAAAACAAATCTTCCTTAAGGGTTGCTCTTCCTGCCATGGCTTAAATGCAGAAGGCGCAGCGATTGCGCCATCACTTATTGGCGTGGGCGCTGCTTCTGTTGATTTTCAGGTTGCGACAGGTCGCATGCCAATGGCTGATATGAGCCAGCAGGCAATGCGCAAGGCCCCGCTTTATAACGAGCGTGAAGTAGAAGCACTTGCCGCGTATGTCGCTTCACTTGCTCCCGGCCCAGAAATTCCAGGAGAAGAACTATTGAATTACGAACGAGATGGATCCCTTGCAGAAGGTGGTGAACTCTTCCGTACTAATTGCGCCATGTGCCATAACTTTGCTGGCCAAGGTGGTGCACTAACTCAAGGCAAGTACGCACCAACAGTTATGGGTGTTACACCTCGCCATATCTACGAAGCAATGGTTACTGGTCCACAGTCAATGCCAGTCTTCTCTGACAAAACAATTACCCCTGAAGAGAAACTTTCCATCATTAAATGGATCAAGGCTGCAGAGGTTGAACCTCAGTTAGGTGGAGCAGCGCTCGGTCGCGTTGGCCCAGTTACAGAAGGATTGCTAGTTTGGACACTTGGACTCGGACTGCTCGTTGGTGTTGCAGTTTGGTTAGCGATGAAGGCGAGATAACTAGATTATGTCCAATGAAATTGAACCCTTAAAGGATCCCGGACTTCCTGCTCACGTGCATCGTCGCGCAGACACCGATCCAAAGGCTGCACGAAAAGCCGAACGTCAAGTGGCAATACTCTTCCTTCTATCATCCTTCGGAACAATTCTCTTAATCGGCGCTTATTTCTTTATTCCACAAGATGTGTTTATTTTCTTCCCTGTTTTAGGAAGTACAAATGCACATCAACTATTCCTCGGCATAGGACTTGCAGCATCACTCTTCTTTATCGGAATGGGCGCAATTCACTGGGCGAAAACTTTGATGCCTGATGAAGAAGTGATAATTCAGCGCCATGAATTTCGTTCGCCTGACGAAGATCGTGCAGAGTTTGTAAAGGCTGCCAAGGATGGTGCCGAGGCGGCAGGGCTTGGACGACGTTCCCTAATCAAGCGCTCGCTCGCGCTATCACTTGGACTTGTCGGACTGTCTCCTTTGATTCTGCTCCGTGATCTGGGTCCACTTCCAGGTGATGAACAGAAGAAGACTTCGTGGCAGAAGGGCACTCGCCTAGTTACAGATCCAGGCGATCGTCCTATCCGGCCAGAGGATTTGGAAGTTGGCGCAGTTGCTCAGACTTTGCCGGCAGTCGCCCCAGGTACCCACCGCAAACTTTCCGATATCGCCAAAGATGCAGTCTTACTGATCAGACTCCGTCCTGAAGAATTTAACTTAGATGCAGAACGACTTTCTTGGACTCATGAAGGAATCATCGCCTTTTCAAAGATCTGCTCACATATGGGCTGCGCAGTCGCTTTGTATGAGCAGCAGACCAAACATTTGCTCTGCCCTTGCCACCAATCAACATTTGATGTGACTCGTGCCGCAAAGGTCATCTTTGGACCCGCAGCTCGCCCTCTGCCTCAACTCGCGATAACCGTAGATTCCGAGGGATACTTGGTCGCAGAGAATCCATTTAACGAACCTGTTGGACCTAGCTTTTGGGGGCGCTCAGCATGACCGCACGAGAACGAATCGCAGGCAGCGTAGCTAATTACGTTGATGAAAGAACTGGCGCTGCCAAATGGATGAAGAAGAATTTAACTAAAGTCTTTCCCGATCACTGGTCATTCCTACTTGGCGAAATTGCCCTCTATTCCTTTGTAATTCTCCTTCTCTCTGGAACTTTTCTAACTTTCTGGTTTGATCCTTCGCAACGCGAAGTTATCTATGAGGGCAGTTACGCACCGTTGCAAGGTATTGAAATGTCTGCGGCTTATGCATCAGCCCTAGAAATCTCATTTGAAGTTCGTGGCGGTCTCTTGATGCGCCAAATTCACCACTGGTCTGCACTTATCTTTATGGCAGCGATCGTGGTTCACTTGATGCGCGTTTATTTCACCGGCGCATTCCGCAAGCCTCGCGAATTTAACTGGATTATCGGAATCGGACTTCTTACTTTAGGAATCGTTGAAGGTTTCTTAGGTTATTCACTTCCTGATGATTTGCTATCTGGCACTGGGATTCGTATCGCGGAGGCGATCATTCAAGCAGTACCCGTTGTTGGTTCCTATCTCTCCTTCTTCGCCTTTGGTGGAGCATTTCCAGGAGAAGCATTTATCCCGCGTATCTATGTAGTGCACGTTCTATTACTGCCAGGAGCTTTCCTTGCTTTAATTACCGTCCACTTAATGTTGGTTTGGTACCAGAAGCACACCCAATATCCAGGTCCAGGACGTACTGAAAAGAATGTCGTCGGATATCCACTTCTTCCGGTCTATATGGCTAAAGCCGGCGGATTCTTCTTTATCGTCTTCGGCGTTACTGCATTCCTTGGAGCAGTAGCTTCTATCAATCCGATCTGGCTTTACGGCCCATATACGCCTGCTCAAATTTCCGCTGGATCTCAACCCGACTGGTACATGGGCTGGCTCGATGGATTAGTTCGTATGGCTCCCCCACTAGAGAGCGTCATCTTCGGATACACAATCTCGTGGAATATCTTGCTTCCCGGTTTGATCATTCCTGGAATTATCTTCACAGGAATGGCGCTCTATCCATTTATCGAAAGTTGGATTACCGGAGATAAGCGCGAACATCACCTACTTGATCGTCCGCGCAACGCTCCTAACCGTACAGCGCTCGGCGTAATGTCACTAACTTTCATGTTGGTCGCACTAATTAACGGTGGTAACGACATCATCGCCGTAACTTTTGATCTTTCGATTAATCAAATTATGTGGTTCTCACGTATTGCGATCTTTGTTCTGCCACCAATTGCCTTTGTAATAACGAAGCGAATTTGCTTATCTCTCCAACGCGCAGACCGCGAACTGGTACTTCATGGCCGTGAAACTGGCCGCCTCGTCATGATGCCGCACGGTGAATTCGTAGAAGTACATGAGCCAATTTCAGCTGAAAAAGCGTGGCTGCTTACCCAACACGAACAGTTGCCGCCACTTGAACTGGAAGAGCACGATGCCAGCGGCGTACGTCGTCCTAAAGGATTGCGAAACAAGCTCCGGGCACGCCTTAGCAAGGCTCACGCCGTAGCGGTTCCGAAGGCAAGCGCCGAAGATCTAAAGCAGATCGAGCACCACTAAGTAATTAGCCTTGAACATAGCCTTGAACATAGCCTTCGAGGCTTAATTATCTTCGCTGATCGCTTTCAAACGCACCAGGCTCTTGGCTATCCATTTAGGATTATATTTCATCGCGCCCGTGATCTTTAGCCAGCGCTTAGCAAAGAACGGAATATGACGGGCATCGAAAGTTTCAATTACTCGAGTACTTCCATTAGGTAGCGCCTCTAACTGATATCCCCAGGTCCATTTCATTAAATGGCACCAAGTGATTTTCTTGCCTTCGTCAAAGGCCACAACGGTATTGGTAATGCGATACGGAGCCCTGATCTTCATTGACATCCCAAATTTGGCACCAAGGTAGAGTCGATTAGGTCCAGAGATGCTTTTCTGGACCGTTCCAGATCCATCAAATAGTGAATGCTTGCTGGGATGAGCTAAGAATTCAAAGATGCGGCCTGATGGAGCGTTGATAACAATCTGGGCCGCCGTCATTAATTCCGACCCTGTGTTAAGTATTTCGGCCCGAACGTTTTCCATCAGCGTTAACAGATGCGCAAACTAGTGTGAGGCGTTATCAGGAAGCGGCTTCTCGTATTCGGTAACGAACCCGATGATGCTGATCACTAGGGCGCCGAGTGAGATAAGAGTTAGCCACCAACCGATTAGCAAGGAAAGTCCCAGCGACATAGAGCTAGCTGCAACTGGCAGCGGCCACCATGAGTGGGGGCTATAGAAACCTAACTCGCCTGCGCCATCTGCAATCTCTGCAGTTGGGCGATCTTCAGGAAGTATTTGGCCAATGCGCTTTTGGGTAAACCAGACATAGAAGCCAACCATCCCCGCCAAGCAGGCAGCGAGAATCATTCCGGTAATTCCAACAGCCTCGCCACCAACGTAGTAATAGACCACAGTCATAAAGACATAGAAAACACTTAACCCGCCGAATAATTGCCAATTAGTTTTCATAAATACTTAGTGGCCTTCCGTCTTCACGTGCGGGTGGTGGAGATCAAAGGCTGGGCGCTCTGATCTAATTCGCGGCATAGTTAAGAAGTTGTGGCGCGGTGGTGGACAAGATGTAGCCCACTCTAGAGAAGAGCCATAACCCCAAGGATCATCACAGTTAACCAACGGAGATTTGCGGGTAATCCATACATTTACGAAGAACGGAATCATCGAGAGGGCAAGGAGTGCTGAACCAACCGTCGAAATCATGTTCATTCCGGTAAAGCCATCAGTTGCAAGATAGTCAGCGTAGCGGCGTGGGAAACCCTTAATGCCTAACCAGTGCTGAATCAAGAAGGTTGTATGGAATCCGAAGAAGAGCGTCCAGAAATGAATCTTTCCAAGACGTTCGTTTAGCATTCGACCGGTCATCTTCGGCCACCAGAAGTAGAAACCTGCGAACATCGCAAATACCACTGTTCCAAAAAGGACGTAGTGGAAGTGCGCTACGACAAAGTATGAAGCGGATACCGCAAAGTCCATTGGTGGCGAAGCCAAGATAATTCCTGTGATTCCACCAAATAAGAATGTAACTAAAAAGCCCATAACCCAGAGCATCGGGGTCTCAAAGGTGACGTGGCCGCGCCACATCGTTCCGATCCAGTTAAAGAACTTAACGCCAGTCGGAACGCCAATTAAGAATGTCATAAAGGAGAAGAACGGCAAGAGAACTTGACCGCTAGCAAACATATGGTGTGCCCAGACCGCAACCGAAAGTGCTGAGATTGCAATCGTTGCAGCGATCAAACCCTTATATCCGAAGATTGGCTTGCGGCTAAATACCGGCAAGATCTCAGTTGCGATTCCGAAGAATGGCAGCGCCAAAATGTAAACCTCAGGATGACCAAAGAACCAGAACAAATGCTGCCAGAGCATGGCACCGCCATTTGCTGGATCAAAAATATGTGTGCCAAATAAACGATCGGATTCAAGCGCAAGTAACGCCGCAGCTAGCGGAGGAAATGCTAGCAGAACCAAAATTGAAGTTAAAAGAACGTTCCAGGAGAAGATTGACATACGGAACATCGTCATACCAGGAGCGCGCATCGTAAATATTGTTGTAATGAAGTTAACGCCGCCAAGAATCGTTCCGAGACCTGAGACGGCAAGACCAATTACCCAAAGATCTCCACCTATTCCAGGGGAATAAGTTGTGTTAGCAAGCGGAGCGTAAGCGGTCCAACCAAATGAGGCCGCGCCACCAGGGGTTAAAAATCCGGCAACTGCAGTGACGCTTCCAAACATGAAGAGCCAGAAAGAAAGCATATTTAAACGAGGGAACGCCACATCTGCTGCGCCAATTTGCAGAGGCATAATCACATTGGCAAAACCTACGAATAGCGGAGTTGCAAACATCAGCAACATAATCGTTCCGTGCATAGTGAAGATCTGGTTGTACTGCTCGTTACTTAAAAATTGCATTCCAGGACGGGTGAGTTCAGCGCGCAAGAAGAGCGCCAAAATTCCGCCAATCAAGAACCACCCAAAAGTTGCGATTAGATACATATAGCCGATCGTCTTGTGATCGGTTGATGTAATCCACTTTACAAAGTTTTTACCTTTAGTAGATGGAGCGGGGGCTACTGGATTAATAGTTGGACGTTCTGCATATGTGGTCATGCTGTGCTCGCCTTCAGAGTCTCGATATAAGCCTTGTAGTCGGCAAGAGATACAACTTTGACGGTA
Organism: Actinomycetota bacterium; assembly: GCA_041165825.1. GTDB lineage: Bacteria > Actinomycetota > Actinomycetes > Nanopelagicales > Nanopelagicaceae > Planktophila. Next base: position 10,181 of record JBEAMT010000086.1, read on the forward strand.
AATAACATCTGAGCATGATTGCGACCGCAGAGAATGTTGCATCGGCCGGGGTAGGTTCCAATTTTATTTGCAGTGAATTCGAGGTGATTTGTTACACCAGGAAGATTCTGCATTTGAATCATGAAGGCGGGTATCCAGAAACCATGGACAACATCGTTGGAATCAATTGTGTATCGAACTCGCTGACCAACTGGCACAACCATCGTTGGAGGTTGCGCTGGCGTTCCTGTAACAACTGCTTTAGGCCCGGCTTCTGGGTAACCGAACTGCCATGACCACTGGAATCCGTTAACGGTTATTTCGTGGGTGTAATTGCTCGTCTTTTCTACTATCTCAGTCTGTTTAATTGCTGTGTAGTAGAAGAGAACGGCAACAATTATTAATGGGATGATTGTGTAGGAAATTTCAACTGGAATGTTGTATTGAGTCTGCTTAGGAAATTCGCCCTTGCTTGCCTTGGCGCGATGAAAGACCGCTGGCCAGAGAATTAATACAAGGGTGATTACTCCAACTACTGCTCCAGCAATCCACGCACCTTGCCAGAGAGATAAAGTGATGTCGTTGACGCTGGAAAGGCCTTCCTCAAAACCCAAACCGGAAACTTTTGAGCATCCACTGAGTAAGAGAGTTAGCGGAGCGGCTAGAAGAACGAGAGCGCGCTTGCGTGTAGGGGCGGACATGAGGTCAAGGATAGTCGGCTAATTCGGTCTAAGTCGCATTGGCTAGTAGCGTTCGCCAGGTGGTTCCAGTCACAGGCAACTTTCAATCAGAGACAGCGCTCAATTCCCTTGCTGCCCAGGCCTTATTTGCTGCTTTGGAAAATGGCTGGGCAGATCCGAAGAAGATCGGACAAGCAGCTAGCCGCGCAGCTAATTTAAGAAATAGCGCCCTCGAATCAATCGCCGCAAAGTTGGGGTTAAAGGCAGAACAGATCGAGATCTCTGGAGAAGTTGGATTGGGCTATCTCCTTTCTCTGGGAGGTTTCTTAGCGCCGCACCGAAAGCTCTTCTACGGCGCTGGCGATAGATCTGGAGTAATTGCAGCTGCACGATCACATCATGGTGATTCACAAATTGTTCCGCTAGATCACATCGGACGATTAAATTTTTCAAAGGTTGAGATTGGAGCGAATTCAATACTCGCTTATCAATTATCCAACGGTGAGACTGGTGCAATTAACACCTTGCCGAAAAACTTGCCAGGAGATCTATTGATTGCAGTCGATGCCACCGCAGCTGGCGCTCGCCTTCCATTGCCATCAAATTGGAGTAGCGCGGTCTTTGATTCAAGATCGTGGGAAGGCCCATCTGGGCTTGCAATAGTTGCGATTTCCGATGCCGCCAATTGGAAGAATCCTCTCCCCCATATTTCTGCGGTGCGCAGAACCTATGGAACATTCTCGCTGCCTTTGCTTATTGCCAGCGCCGTAGCTCTTGAAAACTTCACTCCTGATGACGATCGGATCCGCTCCTTTAACAAGAAAGTTCGCGAAGAAATCTTAAGAGCGATTCCTGATGTCGTAGTTGCAGGAGATCTCGACTCATCGACTCCACATTTAATTTCATTTGTTTTTCCTAATTGCAATGGTGAAGAGATTCTCCGCGGTTTAAGCGCACGTGGTTTAGCCGTTGATTCTGGTTCGGCTTGCACGGCGATGAATCTTCAGCCCAGCCATGTACTAGCAGCCATGGGGCTACCTACCGATGGAAATATTCGAATTACTCTGCATGCCAACACTGACAGCAAAGATTTAGATCTACTAATTAGCGCTTTGGTAGATGAGGTTCAATCTCAGCGGCAGCGCTAGCTCCATAAGTCTCTTTGAAGCGCGACAAAAATTCGGCAGAGGTAAAGCGGTATTCCTGTGTTCCGGTCGTTTCAATTACGTAGGTTGCAATCATTGATCCAAGTTGAGCGCATCTTTCATGGCTTAATCCCCAAGCCAGACCGGCAACGAATCCCGACCGGAATGAATCTCCTACGCCCGTTGGGTCGGTCTTTGATTTCTCTTTGGGGCAAGTAACTTTAATTAAATCGCCATGAAGTGACTCAACTCGCGCGCCATCTGCACCTTGAGTTACCACTCGATAATTAACCTGCTCAAGAATCTCGCGATCACTCCAACCAGTCTTTTGAATAGCAAGGGCTAGTTCGTATTCATTTAAAAAAAGATAGGTTGCACCAGTTATCAACTGCTTGATTTCTTCTCCAGACATGCGCGCCATTTGTTGAGAAGGGTCGGCTGCAATGGCAACTCCAGATTGCCGAGCAACCTCAGTGTGGCGCAGCATCGCCTCTGGATCATCTGGTGAGATAACAATTAAATCTAATTTGCCGGTCTTCTCCATAATCGGTGAGAGCTCGATATTTCTGGCCTCAGACATGGCGCCCGGAAAAAAGGATGCGATCTGATTTAGTTCGGTATCTGTTGTAACCATGAAATGGGCGGTGTGTAAAGTCTTTGAAATCCAAACATGGGAAGTATCAACCCCATGTCGCCTAAGCCAAGCGTCGTAATCTGGCCAATCGATTCCAACCGCAGCAATCAATATTGGATTTAAACCAAGTGAACCCATCCCAAAAGCAATATTTGCCGCACAACCTCCACGCCGAACATCAAGTCCATCTACCAGAAATGATAGTGATACTTTTTCAAGAGAACCTGCAACTAGAGAGTCTGTGAACTTTCCGGAGAAAGTCATAAGATGATCTAATCCGACAGAACCGGCAACGCCGATCTTCATGCATTCACCAGATTTTTTGAGAAACTATTAATTGAAAGAGTCTCCGCATGCGCAAGAGCCACCAGCATTTGGGTTATCAATTGTGAAACCCTGCTTTTCAATAGTGTCTACAAAATCAATGGTTGCGCCCATTAGATATGGATCGCTCATTTTATCAACCACAACTTTTACTGAACCGAATTGATGAGAGATATCACCCTCTTGATTACGATCGTCGAAATAAAGTTGGTAGCGCAGACCAGAACATCCGCCTGGCTGGACCGCAACTCTGAGGTAAAGGTCATCGCGGCCTTCCTGCGCGAGCAAAGCTGCAACCTTCGCTGCCGCAACATCGGTGAGGACGATTGGGCCAGTTGATGCTGGCGCTTCTGTAGTTGAGGTAGATGTCTCTGTAGTCATGGGTAAAGACTACCCATGACCTATCATTGATGCGACAGCAACGCCAAATATGCGCGAGAATGTGTCCATGTCCACACCTACCCGAGCAACTCCTCTAACTGATTTGTTACGTCTCGGTCAGGGTAAAGATCTGGCATCGGAGCGCGGCGTCTCTTGCACTGGGGATCTTCCAGAGGCGAGCGATCCCAACTTAATCTCTAGAGCACGAATCGCCCGTGCGGCTCTTGGCGAACGTGCGTTGGTATTAGGACATCATTACCAAAGAGATGAAGTAATTGAATTCGCAGATATAACAGGTGATTCATTTAAATTGGCGCAGGCTGCTGCTGCACAATCAAATGCTGAATACATAATCTTTTGCGGTGTTCACTTTATGGCCGAAAGCGCAGATATTCTGACCTCAAATAGCCAAAAGGTAATTCTTCCGGACCTGGCCGCCGGATGTTCAATGGCCGATATGGCAACAGCGAATCAAGTGAGACAGTGTTGGCAAGATTTAGAGCAGGTAGGTGTTGCCCAAAAAACTATTCCCGTTACCTATATGAACTCATCCGCGGCGATCAAGAGTTTTACTGGTGAACATGGCGGAACCATTTGCACTTCCTCAAACGCTAAGAAGACAATGGAGTGGGCGCTTGCTAAAGGTGAGAAAATTCTCTTCCTTCCCGATCAACATCTCGGCCGAAATACCGCCGTGCTCTCACTCGGTCTAACTCTCGATGATTGCGTTCTTTGGAATCCATGGAAGCCGATGGGCGGACTCACCAGAGATGAAATCAAGAGAGCGAAAGTTATACTCTGGCGAGGTCATTGCTCAGTTCATGGACGCTTTACTCTCGAATCTGTGAACGAGATTAGAAAACAAATACCCGAGGTCAAAGTATTGGTTCATCCTGAATGCCAACATGATGTTGTCTCTGCAGCCGACGTAGTCGGGAGCACGGAAATGATCATCAAAACGGTCGAGCAATCTCCTGCGGGAAGTGTGTGGGCGATCGGAACAGAGCTAAACCTAGTTTCTCGCCTAGCTAAAGCACACCCGGATAAGCGAATTGTCTTTCTTGATAAGACCGTTTGTTACTGCTCGACGATGAACCGAATTGACCTGCCACACCTAGTTTGGGCAATGGAATCACTAGTAGATGGCCACGTCGTAAATCAAATAAAGGTTGGGTCAGAAACTGCCAAATATTCGAAACTCGCCCTCGAGCAGATGCTCGCCCTATAGTTTGACCATGATGTCAACCCCTCAAAACAGCCAGAAAAAAGGTCGCCCGACACCTAAACGTAAAGAGGCGCAAGCTGCCACCAAAGTTTCTTCACTTGCTCCTGCATCAACAAAGGCAGAGAAGAAGCGAGCCAAGGAACAGGCTCGCGCTGCGCGATTGATTCAACGACAGGCATACCTGCGTGGCGATGAGAACGCGCTGCCATTACGCGATCGCGGTCCTGAAAAGAAGTTCGTAAGAAATTTCATCGACACCCGCCGTTCGATCGGCGAATACTTTCTGCCAATCATCGGCTTTGTGCTTGTGCTTTCATTGATTCCATTTAGCGCGTTTGCAGTTGCCGGCATTGTGATTATGTATAGCGTCTTACTCGTATCAATAGTTGATGGAATATTCTTATCGCGAAAGATCAAAGCAGAAGTCGCAGCCCGTTTTCCTGATAAGAGCACCAAAGGTCTGGGACTTTACGGATGGCTTCGTTCAACTCAGATGCGCCGTATGCGTGCACCTAAACCTCAGGTCAAACCCGGAGATAAGTTCTAATAGAAATTAAGCTCTAGGAGTTGGGCTCTTAGTCTCTTTCGGATCAGTCACTGGCAGATTACCGAGCGCCTTATCGATAGCGTGCATAACATCTGCAGATAATTTAACTCCAGATGCCTTCACATTTTCTTTTACTTGTGAAGGTTTGGTCGCTCCCATGATGGCACTTGAAACATTGGAGTTTTGCAAGACCCAGGCGATAGAAAGTTGACCCATTGTTAGATCAAGATCTCTTGCAATAGGCGCCAAGTTTTGAACCGCTGCTAGAACTTCATCACGCATCCAACGTGAAATCATATCTGCGCCCGATTTCTTATCCGTGGCGCGAGAACCCACTGGCGGCTTCTTGCCTGGAAGGTACTTTCCTGTAAGAACGCCTTGCGCCATTGGTGACCAAACAATCTGGCCGATTCCCTCGCGCTTGCTTAGCGGAACAACTTCAGTTTCGATAACGCGCCAAAGCGCAGAATACTGTGGCTGACTTGAGACAAAACGGGTGTACCCCTTGGCGTCTTGAATACGAAGCGCATCAGAGATTTGTCTAGCGTTCCACTCCGAGAAGCCAATGTAATGAACTTTTCCAGCACGGATTAAGTCATCAAAGGCGCTTAGCGATTCTTCCAGCGGTGTCTCATAATCGAAACGATGCATTTGATAAAGATCTATGTGATCAGTATTTAGCCGTTTTAACGAAGCGTTACAGGATTCGATAATATGCTTACGTGAAAGTCCACGATCATTTTTTCCTGATCCAGTAGGCCAATAAACCTTTGTAAATAACTCGTATGACTCGCGTTTAATCCCCTTTAGAGCGCGACCAAGAACTGACTCAGCTTTGGTTGCAGCATAAACATCCGCCGTATCGAAAGTAGTTATTCCGAGATCAAAGGCGGTGCGCACACATTTGACCGCTGCATCGGCTTCTACCTGCGATCCATGGGTAATCCAATTTCCGTAAGAAATTTCTGATACATACATTCCTGAACTGCCGAGGCGTCGATATTCCATGCGCCAAACCATACCCCCCATCGTGGCTAGTCTCCATAGCGTGGTGAATTGCTATCGAACCCAACCTGTGGTTTTCTTCGCAGGTAGGAGAAAACTAAATAGCAAAAACTTTCTTTTGGGGGGAAGTCGGTGAAACTCCGACGCTGACCCGCAACCGTAAGAGTTACCAGGCTTGCTACGCCGCGATAACTTAAGTCGGATTACCTCAATTGTAAAGAGTTATAGACCATCACCCGCCGAGGTTTGCGGGGTGTAGTCCCAACAGAAGTGTTTCCATACTTTTATTGCGCTACCCCTGTGAGGCTCTGATTTCTAGAGAGGCTCCACAGTAAAATGATTAAAATAAAATCAAGCCGGAAATTCACCCAATTATTTTTCGTGCTTTCTTTGCTTGCCACGCAAGCTTTTCCCGTAACTTCAGCAAGCGCCGCTGATAAGGGTTGGCGCTATTGGGGTTACTACCAAGCAGCGCCGGGTGCAACAAAATGGACCGCTGCCATGACTGGACCAACAGTAGACATCGAAGATGGCTCAGTGGAAGGTTGGTCGTTTGTTTTCAGTAGCGATGACATTCCATCAACTCCACCATCTGTTAAGCCAAGTTTTGCCGCCATATGCGGAAAAACTAAGGCTGATAAAGATACGAAACGAATCGGTCTAGTAATTGATTTTGGTTCACAGGCATATGCGCCAAAAGGTGAAAAAATTAAGAAAACTATTACAACCTGCGTTCGCACTGCTAAAACTTCTCAAGGGATAGACGTTTTGGGAATGGAGATCAAAGTTCGTGCCGCAAAAAGCGGATTAATTTGCGGTCTAAACGGATATCCAGCGAAGGAATGTGGCGCCGAGATCGCAACCCCAGCATCGCTAAAGAAGAAATAAAAAAGTACCCATAAATGAAATCGCTGCACCCGCTTACTTGGTGGCTCTGGAGTATCGCTTTAATTATCACGGTCATTCGTGCCGATAGCGCTATTTATGCTGCCACAGTAATAGCGGGTGCAGCTCTTTTAGTCTGGCGCTTTGCGGGAGATTTTCCCTGGTCAAGAAGCTTCTGGTTTTCCCTTCGCCTGGGTTTATTTATCCTGGTGATTAGAGCAATCACCGGCGTCTTAATTGGAGTTCCGATACCGGGCACAAAGATTGCACAACTCCCAATTCTCCCACTTCCGAATTGGATGGCGGGCATACGAATTGGTGGGGTCATAACTCAGGAACGACTCTTTGCCGCGTTACATGAAGGTTTGATTATTACCTGCGTCATCGCACTTTTCGGAGCGGCAGTATCACTTACCAGTCCCCACAAAATGCTCAGGGTTCTGCCTGTTATGGTCTACGAATTTGGGATCGCCATCGTTATTGCGACATCGTCTTTGCCACAAATAGTTGCCAGTTACTCGAGAATTAAGCGCGCCCGGATTCTTCGAGGAGATGAGAAACCAAAATTTAAATCAATTGCACTTCCACTACTCGAAGAGGCGTTGGCCAGATCACTCGATCTGGCAGCTGCCATGGATTCGCGTGGATATGGGGTAAGCCGAGCTCGCTCTCGTTATCGACCAATCAAGTGGAAGATTGCAGACACTGCGATCTTCTCCAGCGGCCTATTTTTATTACTCACTACATGGCTGGTTACATCATGATCAAGTTTTCTAATGTCTCGTTGGTTTATCCAACGTCAACGCAAACTATTTTAGAAGGACTCTCTTTTTCGATCGAAGAAGGCGAGATGGTGCTGGTTATTGGATCAACCGGCACAGGTAAATCTTCCCTTCTACGATTGATTAATGGGTTGGTACCGCATCACACTGGAGGAATCCTGGCAGGTGATGTAACTGTTGATGGAATTTCAACTCAGCTAGTTCGCCCTGGTGAACTTGCGCACTTGATAGGAATTGTGGGTCAGAATCCCAGCAGCGGTTTTGTTACCGATACCGTAGAAGAAGAATTAGTCTTTAGCATGGAGTCACTAAATGTGGCACCCGATGTTATGCGAAAACGCGTTGAAGAAATTCTTGATCTACTTGCGCTTGCTCCGCTCCGATATCGCGCCATCTCCACCTTAAGTGGTGGAGAACAGCAGCGATTAGCTATCGGCAGCGCGTTAGTTATGCACCCTAAGATTTTGGTTTTGGATGAACCAACCAGCGCCTTGGATCCGATCGCAGCTGAAGAAGTTCTCTCAATTATTCACCGACTGGTACATGATTTGAGCCTTACCGTCGTGATAGCTGAGCATCGTTTGGAGCGGGTAATCGGTTTTGCTGACCGCATTATTCATATCGCTGGCGATGGCCAAGCCAAGATTGATATACCTGAAAACATTTTGAAGAAATCTGATATCGCACCCCCAATAGTTCATTTATCTCGCGCTCTGGGGCTTGATCAAATTGGATTAAGTGTTCGCGATGTTCGGCGCATGACCGAGGACATCAGGCGCGACGGAATCGACATTGAGCAATTTGAATCCAAGTCGACGCCGACGGTGATCTCTGTTAGTGGACTTTCCATCTCATACGGAGCGCACCAAGCCTTGAAAAGTATTACCGCTTCTGTATTCGAAGGCGAGATTGTGGCTCTAATGGGTCGCAATGGCGCCGGAAAGAGTTCACTTCTGCAATCCATAGTCGGGGTTAAGACAGCTGATCGTGGCGAAATTTCTATCTTTGGACACCAACCCATCAGTTTAAAGGGGGCGGTTCGACGTGCAACGGTCGGATATATTCCGCAAGAACCAAGCGATCTCTTATATGCGCAAAGCGTTTCCCAAGAGTGTTCACAAGCTGATAAAGATAATGAAATTGATTCTGGATCTACCTTTGCCCTACTTCAGACCCTCGTTCCTTCGATAGCCGGGAAAACGCATCCAAGAGATCTATCAGAAGGTCAACGTTTGGCGCTCGCGCTCTCAGTTATTCTCTCCGCAAAACCTAAATCTCTAATTCTCGACGAACCAACGCGTGGTTTGGATTATCAATCCAAATCTTTGTTAATTAAGATTCTCAAAGAATTTGTGGTCCATCCTGGCAAATGCGTAGTGATTGCAACTCATGATGTTGAACTTGTGGCTGAATTAGCTGATCGGGTTATCTTTCTTTCAGAAGGTGAAATTGTCGCCGACGGACCAACCATTGATATTTTGCTGGCATCTCCCGCCTTCGCGCCACAAGTCGCCAAGGTAATGGCGCCACGTCGATGGTTGACAGTTAACGATGTAATGCGCGCCTTAGATCAACCAGATCAGGTTGGCGGTTTAAATTGAATTACTTGACTAACGATATTTATCGTTTTAGCCTCAAATCTAAAGCCGCTCTCATCTTGGTTTCTGTAATAGTCTTTGCCGGTTTTACCTGGCCTTTTTATGTTCCGACGGAGAATTCGGCAGACTTCGCGCAATATTTCTTTTGGGCCGCTGTGCCGGCAGCGATCTTTCTGTTGGTTGCGCAGTTAAGTGATTCAGGACTCGATGCAAAGTCTGTTGCGCTACTAGGCACACTTGCCGCATTGCTTGCCGCTCTTAGGCCACTTGGTGCAGGAGCAGTGGGTCTTGAGCCAATGTGGTTTCTATTAATACTCGCAGCGCGCGTCTTTGGCGCGGCATTCGGATTCTTACTGGGAGTACTCGGAATGCTTGCCTCCGCATTGTTAACCGGTGGTCTCGGTCCCTGGCTTGCATATCAGCTCTTTGCTGCTGGACTAATTGGTTTATTTGCTGGATCTTTTCCAAAGAGAGTAAGGGGTCGCGCAGAGATCGCACTTCTGGTTCTGATCGCAGTTGCTTCATCTTTAATGTTTGGTTTACTGATGGATCTACAGTTCTGGCCTTGGGCATTGGGTGGTGATACCCAACTTTCTTATCAGGCAGGTGCTCCACTTTCAGATAATCTCAATAGGTTTATTACCTTTCACTTCCTATCATCGATGGCGTGGGATGTTCCGAGAGCAGTCTTAACTTCGACCTTAATAATTATTACCGCCCCAGCGGTTCTATCCGCCCTACGTCGAACGAGTTCAAAAGCATCTTTTCTTACGCCAGTGCAATTTAGCGAACGTTTGAAGTAACCAAAGGTAGTTTTGCGATAACCGCAACACTATCTCTTCCACGAATATCAACCGTTACTTCATCGCCAACTTGAAACTCAGGGCTTACCAAAGCTAGGGCTATGCCTTTCTTTAACGATGGAGAGAAAGTTCCGCTCGTAACCTCGCCTACAACTACTCCTTCTGAGTTTTTTATCTGCATACCAGCGCGTGGAATACCGCGATCCTGACTAATTAGTGCACGAAGTTTTGTGTGCGTTCCAGATTCTCTCTGATCTCTAAGAAAACTTGATCCGCTAAAAATTGGCTTATTCCAACCAATAGCCCAAGAAGCTGCTGCTTGAACTGGCGAAATCTGCAAAGTTAACTCATGGCCATGAAGTGGGTAACCCATCTCTGTGCGCAAGGTATCTCGCGCACCTAAGCCGCAGATCAATCCAGAGTGCGGTTGTATAGCGTCAACAAGTGAATCCCAAACTGGTACTGCATCGCCCCAGCTAGGAAGAATCTCGTAACCATGCTCTCCGGTGTAACCGGTGCGACAAAGAATTGCGCGGCGACCAGAAATCTCTACATGCTCAAATGCCATGTAATCCAAGGCCGGATTTAATCCGAGAGATTCGATAACTTCTCTTGATTTTGGTCCCTGAACCGCAATGACTGCGAATTTTTCATGGAGATTTGTAATGGTTATGCCGGTTGGGGCATCTTTTGCCAAAGCAGCAACAACATCGGATGTATTTGCAGCGTTTGGAATCAAAAATAGATCCGTTGAGCTATTGCGATAAACAATCAGATCATCGATAACGCCTCCGGCAGCGTTGCAATGTAGGGTGTACTGGGCTCGCCCATCAGAGATGCGATTTAAATCATTTGTGAATACAGAATTGAGAAATTCAAGCGCTCCATCACCTATCACGCTGACCTTGCCCAAATGCGAGACATCGAAGATCCCCACCCTTTCGCGTACTGCGGTGTGTTCGGCAATCACGCCAGAGCCCGGGTACTCGATTGGCATCAACCAGCCACCAAAATCGGCCATCTTTGCATCAAGCGCGAGATGTTTTTCGGCAAGTGGTGAATTTTTCATGTGAACAACTTACACTTACCCGAGCATCAGCACTACAGATATCTCTCGCAAAACACTCCATTTCAAAGATGGCAATAGATTCTTAAGGAGCCTTAAATGACAACTATCAACCTCTCGGATGGCATCATCAAAGATGAGATCTTGGTAGTTGGGCTATCCCATAAAAAAGGTAAATCATCTCTCGCGATTGAGAGTGGCGCTATTGCACTTGATACAAAGAAGATTTTGGCAACTCTCTCCGACATGGGAGCAACCGGCAAAAGCGATGAAGTAATTAAGATTCCAGGTACTACTACTCGCCTCTTGGTATTCACCGGGTTAGGCGAACACAAAACAATATTCGATGACGAAACGCTACGAAGAGCAGCAGGGGCAGCAGCTAGAGCTCTATCAGGAAATACCAGCGCCACCTTCTCGCTTCCTACTCGGAAGGCAACGTCTGTTGGAGCCGTAGCAGAAGGTGCCTTCCTCGGCTCTTATGTTTTTAATAAATTTAGAGTTGATTCTCTTAGTGATCGTCGGCCAGGACTAAAGTCAGCCACGGTACATTCTTCGCTAGCGCAAGATCTTAAAGCTAAGGCGGCAGTTAAACGTGCTGTAGTCATAGGTGAATACACAGCACTCGTTAGAGATCTGATCAATACTCCCCCAAGCCACTTAACTCCAGATTCATTCTGCAAAACTTTTACTGAACTGGTTAAGAAAGTAGGAGGAGCTGGAGCGGGTTTGAAGGTGTCAGTAATGACTGATTCACAGTTGAAATCAAAAGGTTACGGTGGAATTACCGCAGTGGGGCAAGGATCGTCCAATCCGCCGCGTTTACTACAAATTACTTATCGCCCAATAAAGGCAAAGGCGCGCAAGAATTTCGCTTACGTAGGAAAAGGAATTACTTTTGATACCGGAGGCCTGGCGCTAAAACCAGCCGCTGGCATGGAGGCGATGAAATCAGATATGTCGGGGGCTGCGGCAGTTTGCGCCGCAACTATTGCTATTGCCCTTCTAAAAATTCCTGTGGCGATCGACTGTTATGCCCCGCTGGCAGAAAATATGGTCAGCGACAACGCAACACGTCCAAGTGACATCATCACGATGTATGGCGGAAAGACTATTGAAGTTTTAAACCCAGATGCTGAAGGTCGACTAGTTCTTGGAGATGCTTTGGTGAAAGCGCAAGAAAATAAGGATCTTGATGGCATCGTAGATGTTGCAACTCTAACCGGCGCTCAGGTCGTTGCTCTCGGAACGCGGACAAGTGCAATCATGACTAACAACCAAGAGTTCAGCGATAATTTCTTTGCAATAACAAAGGAAGTTGGCGAAGCATTCTGGCCTATGCCGCTTCCAGTAGAGCTGCGCGCTTCTCTTGACTCACCAGTTGCCGATATGGCGAATATAGGAGAACGAATGGGCGGCATGATGGTTGCGGGACTCTTTCTTAAGGAATTTATCTCTCCTGAGTTACCTTGGTTACATCTCGATATTGCAGGCCCTGCCTATAACGAAGGTGAGCCATATGGCTACACGCCAGTTGGTGGCACAGGTGTTGCGCTCCGCTCCTTGGTCGCGTTGGCAGAATCTGCTGCCATTTCGTAATCAGCGCCCAAAACTGGCAAGATAGGAACCAGTCAAGCCGCTTCGTGGCGCTCGGTGGTGAAGGAGTCAGAACACGTGTCCAACTTTGATCTCGTAGTTTTAGGTGGCGGCAGCGGCGGTTACGCAGCAGCGCTACGCGGCGCACAACTTGGACTCTCAGTCGCGCTAATCGAGGCAGACAAACTTGGTGGCACATGTCTTCACAGAGGATGTATCCCTACAAAGGCGCTTTTACATGCGGGTGAAATTGCTGATGGAGCACGCGAGGCGAGCCAGTTTGGTGTGAATGCAACTTTTAACTCAATAGATATGACTGGCGTAAACTCCTATAAGGATGGCGTTATAACCAAATTACACAAGGGGCTGCAAGGTCTGGTTAAGTCTCGCAATATCACCTTCATTGAAGGCCACGGCAAGCTCGTCGCTAAAGACGCTATTGAAGTAAACGGTGTTCGTTATACAGGTAAAAATATTTTGCTCGCTACAGGTTCATATGCGCGCACCCTTCCAGGGCTTGATATAGATGGCAAGCGTGTAATTACTTCTGATCAAGCGATGAAGATGGAGTACGTGCCAAAGAGCGTGATCGTTCTAGGTGGTGGAGTCATAGGTTGTGAATTTGCATCTGTTTGGAAATCCTTTGGTGCAGAAGTAACAATTATTGAAGGTTTGCCGCACCTAGTTGCACTTGAAGATGAATCATCTAGTAAGCAGTTGGAGCGGGCATACCGCAAGCGCGGTATCAACTTCGAGCTCGGCGTTCGCTTTAAGTCGCACGCGGTAAACGCAGATGGCGTGACCATCACCCTAGAAGATGGCAAAACTTTCTCCGCTGAAGTTCTTCTGGTTGCCGTTGGTCGTGGCCCAGTATCAGCAAATCTCGGTTATGAAGAACAAGGGATCGCCATGGATAGGGGCTATGTTCTGGTGGATGAAAAGTGTCGCACCAACGTCCCTGGAATTTGGGCAGTTGGCGATCTAATCCCAACCCTTCAACTTGCTCACGTTGGCTTTGGCGAAGGAATATTAGTTGCCGAAGAAATAGCCGGATTAAATCCCCGCCCGATTAACTATGACGGAGTTCCCCGAGTTACTTATTCCGAACCAGAAGTTGCATCAGTCGGGTTAACAACCGCTCAGGCTAAGGAGCGCGGTTATGACGTAGTTGAACTAAATTACGACTTGGCCGGAAACGGTAAGGCACAGATTCTTCGCACAGCGGGGTCAATAAAACTAGTCTCGCAAAAAGGTGGACCAGTTCTAGGAATCCATATGGTCGGTTCACGCGTCGGTGAACTTCTCGCCGAAGCACAATTAATCTTTAACTGGGAAGCATCAGCAGACGATGTTGCTCCACTGATCCACGCCCACCCAACGCTTTCCGAAGCAATGGGTGAAGCGCACATGGCACTTGCCGGCAAACCACTTCACGCACACGGATAGAGAATAGGAAAACGCAATGACTTTCTCAGTAACTATGCCAGCACTTGGCGAAAGTGTCAGCGAAGGTACAGTCACACGTTGGCTTAAATCCGAAGGCGATCATGTCGCAATGGATGAACCACTCCTTGAAGTATCAACCGATAAAGTCGACACTGAAATTCCCTCACCTGTTGCCGGCATTCTTCAAAAAATAATTGTTGCAATTGATCAGACTGTTCCAGTTGGAGCAGAACTTGCCATCATCGCCGATGGTGCAGCGCCTGCTTCAACTCCTGCACCTGCAGCACCAGTTGCTGCCGCACCAGTTACTCCTCCTCCATCTGCACCAGTTACTCCTCCTCCATCTGCACCCGCTGCACCTGCAACTTCTGCCGGAACAATTATTACGATGCCAGCACTGGGCGAAAGCGTTAGCGAAGGAACCGTTACGCGTTGGCTAAAAGGTGTTGGAGATTCAATCGCAGTTGATGAAGCGCTGCTCGAAGTTTCAACTGACAAAGTTGATACTGAAATTCCTTCACCTGTAGCTGGAACAATTATTTCAATCGAAGTTCCTGTTGATTCAACTGTTCCCGTTGGTGCGCGACTCGCCGTTATTGGTGGCGCAGGTGCTTCTGCACCTGCCGCACCTATTGCAACTCCCCCTGCCGCACCAGTTGCTGCACCCCCAATTGTCGCCGCTCCCGTAGCCGCACCAGTTGTTTCAGATCCTGCACCAGTTGCTCCACCTGCGCCTACTCCTGTTGTTGCAAGTGCACCTGTCTCACAACCGGCAGATGCTTACGTAACTCCGATCGTTCGCAAGTTGGCTAACGATCTCGGAGTTAATTTAGCAAGCGTTAAGGGCACCGGTATTGGTGGACGAATTCGTAAGGAAGATGTTGAAGCCGCTGCACCTAAGAGCGCAGCTCCAGTATCAACGCCAGCTGCTGCGCCAGCACAGCGCCCTGCTGCCGCTCCTGTAGTTGCAACATCTCCACTTCGCGGAACTTCCGTAACCATGTCACGTCTTCGTAAAGTAATCGCAGCGCGTATGGTCGAATCGCTTCAAGTAAGTGCGCAGTTGACCACTGTAATCGAAGTAGATGTTACGAAGATCGCTCGTCTGCGTGATCGTTCGAAGGCAACATTTGAAGCCCGTGAAGGCGTAAAGCTTTCATTCCTTCCATTCTTCGCTGTTGCAGTTTGTGAAGCGCTAAAGCAGCACCCAGTACTTAACTCATCAGTTGAAGGCGACCAGATCATTTATCACGGTGCAGAACATCTTGGTATCGCAGTTGATACCGAACGCGGATTGCTAGTTCCAGTTATACATAACGCGGGCGACCTGAATATGGGTGGCATCGCTCGTAAGATTTCTGATCTTGCAGCTCGCACTCGTGATAACAAAGTCACCCCTGACGAACTTGGCGGCGGAACATTTACGCTTACAAATACCGGAAGCCGCGGTGCACTCTTTGATACTCCAATCATCAATCAGCCACAGGTTGCAATCCTTGGACTCGGCGCAGTTGTTAAGCGTCCAATGGTTGTAAAGGGCGAAGATGGTGGAGAAACTATTGCCATTCGATCTATGGTCTACCTTGGGCTTTCATATGATCACCGCGTAGTCGACGGTGCTGATGCCGCTCGCTTCTTAGTCACTCTCAAAGAGCGACTTGAAGGTGGCGCATTCGAATCTGATTTGGGTCTCTAACCTTCATGTCTGTCCCGCAACGCATTGCTATTTCAGGTGCATCTGGTCTTATAGGTAGCGCACTTGTTGGTCATTTAAAGTCCGAGGGACATACCGTGCAACGGTTAGTCCGTCGAGCAACGGTTGCGCCAGATGAAATTCAGTGGGATCCCAAGACTGGCTTCGTAGATTTAGAAGCCCTTAGAGGTGTAGATGCAGTAATTCATCTTGCAGGAGTCGGCGTTGGCGATAAGCGATGGAGTAAACGCTTCAAAGCTGAAATATTAAATTCACGTCTACTTGGTACCACCGCTATTGCCAAAGCAGTCGCTGAAGTTAAGCCTCAGGTATTTATTTCAGCAAGTGCTATCGGTTGGTATGGGGATTCTGGAAATCGTGCAGTCGTTGAAAGTGATTCCGTCGGAAACGATTTTCTCGCAGCAGTGTGCCGAGAGTGGGAAAGCGCAGCAGATTTAGCGGGTGAAGTACGTACCGTAAAACTCCGTACCGGACTAGTCCTAGATCCAACTGGTGGCGCCCTTGGACGTATGTTGCCTCTCTTTAGATTTGGACTCGGTGGAAAACTGGGTTCTGGTAAACAATGGTGGTCATGGATAACGCTTCACGATGTTGTCCGTGCAATCGTTTTCGCTTTAGAGCATCCAGTATCAGGGCCGATCAACCTCACAACTCCAAACCCAGTGACTAACCAAGAGTTCACGGCAGCATTGGCAAGAGCCATGAACCGCCCCGCGCTATTTCCGGCACCTGCGATCGCTCTAAAGATTGCACTGGGTGGTTTCTCTAGCGAAATTCTCGGATCCAAGAAGGTTATGCCAAATGCACTTAGCGATGCCGGATTTATTTGGGATTACCCACACATCACCAACGCGCTAACTGCGTTGGTCGATCAATAACCGTTCGGCCACTTTTCTGCCTGAAAGTAGAGCACCATTCTGTGACGGAGATTCTAAGTAATCCCCCGCGCAATAAATATTCTTTTCAATCTTGAACGCTTGGTGCTTTTTATATCCTGGCCCAAATAAAGGCAGAGCTGAGTTAATCTCATATTTAGCCAAGAATCTCCACTCCTCCGTTGAAACTCCCCACATCTGAGTTAGGTGGCGGCGAACTTCAGATTCGGATGAATGTTTGATTGTTGTCGAAGAGATCAAGTGCTGGCCAATCGGAGCATAAGTGCGCGCGAGGTTCGAGATAACTATCGAGTTAACAACTGGTCCGCGCGATTGACTATCAACAATTAACTCGGCGTTATCGGTTGGGGATAGTGGGGTTGAGTGGTACCAAGTTGTCGAACCGGTTAGTCGTCCAATCTCTTGCGCCCCAAGAAGTTGTCCAGTAGTCGTCAGATCTGTGGCCAGAATGACCGCAGCCGCACGAACTCGTCCCGCACTGGTTACTACGCCTTCGCCATTTATCTCTTCGACCTGGGTGTTCAAACGTAAATCTTTGATCTGATCAGCCATACGCAAAGCAAACTCCCCAACGCCCTTTGAAGGGATTCCTGACTTTCCATTTATAAATGAAGCAATGATCTCTCGGCCGATAACTGCGCTCACTTGAGATGGGTCAGCAAGGAATACTCCTTGGAGAAAGGGTTTAAGGACTTTTTGGTAGAGATCAGATGTTCCAGCGCGGAGCAGATGATCTTCAACGCTCTCATTCTGGCGCGGCATCGTCGCCAAATACTTTAGAAAATTTACTTTCGCCAAAGCGCTGCCAGTTTTGCTTGAAAATATTGAGAAAGGCGCAGAGCGCGGATCCCCCAGCCTAGTTATTCCATCAGTGCCTGCTACTCCAACAGTGCGCGGTGCAACCTCGAAAGATAAGCCCTTGAGATAGTTGCCCATTTTTATCTCGGAGTAATTTGCGTTGATGAGTTGGAATCCGCGATCTAAAGTGAAGCCATCGATCAGATCACTTGCAACTCGACCACCTGCTCGATCAGCGGCTTCGATCACGACTACATCGGCGCCACTTTTCTGCAAAGTGATAGCAGCGCTCATTCCCGCCAAGCCCGCACCAATAACTAAAATCATTGTTCTGGGTAGCTACTTATTCTGAAGTTTTGATGGCCACCAAATCTTTGGTCCAATCTCATGCACTAGTGCAGGAACCAAGATTGAGCGAACGATAATCGTGTCTAGAAGTACACCGAAGGCAACAGCAAAGCCAAGCTGCGCCAATGGAACGAGTGGAAGCAATCCAAGAACTGCAAATGTGGCCGCCAAGACGATACCTGCGGAGGTGATCACGGCACCAGTAACGGTCACTCCCTTGATAACTCCAGCCCGAGTGCCAATCTTTTCGCTTTCTTCTCGAACACGAGTCATCAAGAAGATGTTGTAGTCAATACCAAGTGCAACTAAGAAGATAAAGGCGAACAATGGGAATGAGTTATCGCCTCCCGCGAAGCCGAAGACGTGGTTAAAGACGAGCGCACATACGCCTAAGGTTGCGAAGTAACTGAGTACAACCGTGCCGAGTAGTACAACCGCACTCAAGATACTGCGGAGCAAGACTCCAAGAATCAGGGTAATTACCAGCAAAATAATTGGAATAATTGTTCGGTTATCTCGATTATTAGCAGTTCGCACATCGAAGTAGACCGCGCTTGTGCCACCAACTAAAGATGTGGAATCTGCAGCGTGCGCTAGTTCGCGAATCCGAGGAATATCATTACCGGCTTCAACGCTATCGGGCGCCTTATCTAAGGTGACGTTCAAGATGGCTCGACCATTAACTACCTTTACCTCCGGCGTCGGACCTCCTTCAACTGGAACTCCTGCGAGCATCGGAACTACTTCTGTAACTCCTGGTGCATTTTTTATCGCTGCAGTGACTGCGCCAATTTTATCGACAGCAACAACTATTTGAGTTGGGTCACCTTGTCCCCCAGGAAAATGCTTCTCTAATAAACGTTGCCCGACAACAGATTCAGGTTTGCCTGTAAAGGTATCAACTGTGCCGATTCCATCTGCCTTTAGCGTTGTTGATGCACTGGCGAAGGCAAGTAGAACAACTCCAGTAATAATCCATGCTCTACGAGGATTGCGATCTATCGAATTAGCAATCTTCGACCAATATCCGCTCATCACATGGTCATCGCCATCATTTTCTGGAATACGTGGCCAGAAGATCCAGCGGCCAAAGATAAGAAGAAGCGCTGGAAGGAGGGTCAGAATCGTAAACATCGATACAACGATTCCGATTGCACCAATCGGCCCTAAGCCCGCTGTATTGGTTAACTGGCTAAAGAGCAGAACTAAAAGCGAAATTGCAACGGTAGAACCGGAAGCCAAGATGGGTTCCCACACACCTTTATATGCCGCTTTCATGGCATCGAAACGATTTTCGAATAAATGTAACTCTTCACGATATCTAGCGATTAAAAGAAGCGCGTAATCCGTAGCTGCACCAATCACCAAGACCGAGAGAATTCCTTGCGATTGCCCGTCCACATCAATGATGTCGTTCTTAGCGAGCAGGTAGACAATGCCACCGGCGGTCGATAGCGCGAATAACGCAGAGAGAAGAGGGATTATCCAAAGAACTGGTGAGCGATAAACAACGATCAGGATTATTGCAACGACTCCGAGTGTAGTTAACAACAACTTAGAATCGATATCACCAAAAGCTCCAAATAGATCTCCGAGTAATCCAGCCGGTCCAGTTACATAAGGTTCAAAACCATTTGCCTTAGCGATTGGCTCGAGATTCTCGCGCAAAGCTTCTACTACTGCTGGAAGAACTGGCTCGTCATTTGGAAGAAGTTTGGAGATGGCATTTCCATCGAGCGGAATATTTGCAAGGAGCGCTTCTCCATCTTGCGAAGGAAAGACTGAAATGCTGGCACCGGGAGCAAGGAATTCAGATATCTTTGCGGTGGTTCCTGCCAAAGTGAGATTGCCAACTTGCAGGACTCGCTCATTAATCGCCGCAAACGTTGCAGGAGTTGAGCTGCCCTCAAAAAGAACTAGTGCTGGGAAGTTAAATGAATCCTCAGCAGAGAAAAGCTTTATCTGATCTGCCGCCAAAGTAGCCTCAGCGCCTTTAGGTAAGAACGATGAGTTGTTGTTCTCCTGGACTGAGGTCAACTTTCCAAATAGCGGTCCAAAGATGCCGGTGATGACAAACCAGAGGATTACAACCAACATCGCCCAAGCGAAGGGTTTGCGATTCTTTTGTGTGCTTTGAGGTTGGATCGTTATTGACACGTTGAGTTGGCCTTCCGCTGCATTGATCAAGCAAATTTCACTAGGGGTACAGCCTACCTTTAGGCTGTGGGTGTGGATGTACAACAAGCCCCCAACTCCTCGGCGATCGTAATTTCGCGCGCTGGAGTAGTTGGTTACGAAGCAGCGCTCGAAATGCAACGCCAGTTTCATAAAGAAATTGTTGCAGGCACTCGTTCTAACTCCTTAATTTTGTTGGAACATCCTTCGGTTTACACCGCTGGAAAAAGAACCCAAGATTTCGAACGCCCATCTGATGGCACTCCCGTGATTGATGTTGATCGTGGCGGAAGAATTACTTGGCATGGACCAGGACAACTTGTTGGCTATCCCATTGTTAAGTTGCTTAAGCCAACCGAACTCGTTGGTTTTGTTAGAACTCTCGAATCAGCCCTAATTGAAGTTTGCGCAACATTTGGAATCACCGCGCAAAGAGTTGATGGACGTTCAGGCGTTTGGGTCTGCGACGAAAACGGTGAGCGGAAAATTGCCGCGATCGGAATCCGCGTTGCCTCAGGAGTGACGATGCATGGATTTGCACTAAATGTGAGCCCTGATCTGGCTGCCTTTGAGCAGATAGTTCCCTGCGGAATTGATGATGCGGCTGTGACCTCGATGGCTCGCGAACTCGGGCGGGAGATTGCCGTTTCCGAGGTTATTTCGATCGTTGAGAAAGAGATTACCGCTGCACTAGGTAAGGTAAGCGTATGAGCATCGCTCCAGATGGACGTAAATTACTTCGCATAGAAGCGCGCAATACCGAGACTCCAATCGAAAGAAAACCTGAGTGGATTAAAACGCGCGCAAATATGGGGCCTGAATACACCCGGCTTCGCTCGCTGGTTAAAAGCGAAGGTCTGCACACGGTCTGCCAAGAAGCGGCGTGTCCAAATATCTTTGAATGTTGGGAAGATAAAGAAGCAACATTTTTAATTGGAGGCGACCGTTGCACGCGTCGCTGCGATTTCTGCAATATCGATACCGGTAAGCCACTTCCCATTGATCGCGAAGAGCCACGTAAAGTTGCCGAGTCTGTAAAGACCATGGGTCTCAAATACGCAACGATCACTGGAGTAACTCGTGATGATCTTCCAGATGAAGGTGCCTGGCTCTATGCCGAAACTATTAGACAGGTTCACGAGCTAAATCCAGGTTGTGGCGTTGAAATGTTGGCACCGGATTTCCACGCCAAACCCGAACTACTTAATCAAATATTTGAAACTACACCTGAAGTTTTCGCGCATAATTTAGAGACAGTCCCCCGCATTTTCAAACGAATCCGTCCAGCATTCACCTATGAGAAATCCCTTCAAGTAATTAATATGGCGCGTGAATACGGATTAATCACAAAATCAAATCTCATCCTGGGCCTTGGTGAAACTCGCGAAGAAATTTCTCAGGCCCTGGCTGACTTACACGATGCGGGATGTGACTTGATTACGATCACCCAGTATCTGCGTCCGACAAATAAGCATCATCCTGTGGAACGTTGGGTTAAGCCTGAAGAGTTTGTAGAACTTGCTGTGCAAGCAAAAGAGGTTGGCTTTCTTGGAGTAATGAGCGGCCCACTCGTTCGCTCAAGTTATCGCGCAGGAAAGCTTTATAAGCAAGCGCAAGAAGCTCGCGTGGAACAAGGTTCCAACCTTGGCTGAAATTGTCTATCCGCCGGTAATCGTTGCGTTAAAGACCTTTTGGAAGTACCTCGGACTGCAATTTAATTTTGAGGGCGAGGCGCATATCCCACGCAAAGGTGGTGCGATTCTTGCAATGAACCACATCGGCTACTTGGATTTTGCACTTATTGGAACAGCTGCATTGCCCGCTAATCGATTAGTTCGATTTATGGCTAAGAAGGAAATTTTTGATAACAAGTTAGCGGGACCGCTCATGAGGGGTATGCATCATATAAATGTAGATCGCGACAATGGTTCTGCATCTTTTGTTGCTGCACTTCGGGCGCTACGTAGCGGCGAGATAGTTGGCATATTTCCTGAAGGAACTATCTCGAAGAGTTTCGAGATAAAGGATTTGAAATCTGGTGCTATCCGCTTAGCGATGGGTTCAGATGTTCCTGTGATTCCTGCAGTTATTTGGGGCTCGCAACGCATTTGGACAAAGGGGGTAAAGCGTGACCTCCGTCGCAAGAAGATTCCAATCCATGTAACTTTCGGTGAGCCACTTCACTTTAAAAAAGGTGAAGATGTCGAAGCAGGAGAAAAGATTTTGCGCGAAAAGATGATTGCGCTACTCCATGAAGTTCAAGAAAAGTACCCGGACAGCCATCTTGGCCAACGCTGGGCGCCGCTTCGTCTTGGTGGTACAGCACCTGCTCCCCTAAACTAGCGACTATGTTTAAGAAGAAGGCTAAAGAGCCACAGAAAAATACCAAAGTCAAAAAGGTCCGTTTTAAAACTTTCCGCGATGCCTATTCAGTTACCAAGAGCGTTAAGCCTTGGATTGGCGCCGGAATTTTTGGAGTTTTCGCAATTACTTGGTCAATCGGTATTTCAACTGGACTCGTGATTGGGCATCCGATCTATCTTGGCTTTGTGACTCTTCCTATTGCTGCACTTGCTGCGATGTTCTTCTTTACTCGCATCGCATCTTCTGCAGCCTACGTATCAATCGAAGGTCAGATTGGTGCCGGGGCTAGCGTATTGATGGCGATTCGCAAAGGCTGGGTTACGACACCAGCAGTTGCTGTGACTAAGAATCAAGATATGGTCCATCGCAGTATTGGTCGTGCCGGAATTGTTATTACCGGTGAAGGCACCCAAGCGGTACGCATGATGTTGCAAGATGAAAGAAAGAAATCTGAGCGCTTTGCGCCGGGCGTTCCAGTAACTGAAGTTTATGTAGGCGATGGCCCAGGCCAAGTTCCACTTCGCAAGTTGCAGAAGCATTTAGCAAAGTTGCCAAAGAAGTTATCTGCACATCAGATGCGCGAAGTCCGGGCACGTTTTAAGGCAGTCGGTGGAATGTCTATACCTATTCCAAAGGGACCAATGCCTAAGGGTGTACGAATTCCTAAACGGTAGTTTTTCTTATTTCAAAAAGTTTTGTCCCGCTCAGCCTTTCGTGAATTCCTCGCCCGTTTTCATCGTAGGTGATTGCTGTAACAACTAGGCAGAGCAATAAGGTGCGAATGAACGATTGGATCAAAGTCGGACTAGCGCCGGTCTGGAAATTCACAACCTTGACTCTAATCGCGCGATGGCCAGCCGTTGCTCCGCCAAAGGCAGTCAGCAGGAAGGTCTCAGCGAAAAAAATCACCAGAGTCCAGGAGATATCACCTAGGAACCCCAAAGCGATTACGTAACACATAAGCCAATCGATAGTTAAGCCCAATAAGCGGCGACCAAGGCTGATCTGATGTTTCATGGCTAGAGCCTACCGATCGCCTGGGCCGAGCAATTGTCAGAGGCGACCGATCGTCAGAGGCGCTTTAAGGAAGGTTTTACATGGCTGTAACACGCCAGTTATGTCAAAAGGTCTATTGAGACTTAGGGTTTACCCAGATCGGTCGCCCTCAAAGATGAGGTCCCGAGTACAACCGAGTAAATCTGGCAGATATGAAATTCGGCCTAAGACTCGAAATATTCGATTACATGAGGAGTTCGACTAATGTTTAAAAATGCAGCTGAAGTTTTTGCTTACATTAAGAAAGAAGATGTAAAGCTCGTTGATGTTCGCTTCACTGATCTGCCTGGAATTCAGCATCACTTCAACGTTCCAGTCGAATCATTTGATGAAGCGGTTTTTACAGATGGCCTGATGTTCGATGGTTCATCAATCCGCGGTTTCCAATCAATTCACGAATCAGATATGAAGTTGCTCCCTGTTCCTTCATCTGCATTTATCGATCCATTTCGCCTAGAAAAGACTCTAGTAATTCTCTTCTCAGTACATAATCCATCCGATAACACTCCATATTCACGTGATCCTCGTGGGGTAGTTGCTAAGGCTGTCGATTATTTGAAGTCAACTGGAATCGCAGATCAAGCATTCTTCGCTCCAGAAGCAGAGTTCTACGTTTTCGATGCTGTGCGTTTTAGCACCAGCATGAACGAGTCATTCCACCACATCGATTCTTACGAAGGCGCATGGAACACAGGCGTAGTCGCAGATCCAGATGGAACACCAAACCGTGGATACCGCACACG
>JBEAMT010000087.1:0-26654 GCA_041165825.1 Actinomycetota bacterium
GACATAACCCCTCTACGCTATCGCCCAAGTAGAGTTCGTATGTGAAATCGACGCGAGCAATAAAGGTTATTACATCACTTTCTGTGGGTGTAGTTGCTCTCGCATCGCTATCTTGGATCGGATTAGGCCAAGTAAGTGACAGGATAGATCGCATCAGCGTATTCGCAGGGCTAGACAATCGCCCCGAGAAAACTTCAAAAGCGCTTAACTATTTGCTGGTTGGCTCAGACACCCGCGAAGGCTTAACAAAAGAAGAAATAAAGGCGCTTCGAGTTGGAAGTACCAAAACCGCTGCTGGCGGTAGATCTGACACCATGCTCTTAGTCCACATCAGTAAGAAGCGCGATAAGGCATTTCTAGTCTCACTTCCGCGTGATTCGCTGGTAACTATTCCGGCACATTTAAGTACAGATGGAAAAACCCAGATTCCTGATCGGGAAAACAAATTAAATGCCGCATTTGCTTTCGGTGGTGCACCTCTACTTATTGAAACCATCGAACGTGCGACCAATTTAAAGATGGATCATTACATTGAAGTAAGCTTTGCCGGTTTTGCTGGAATCGTAGATGCACTTGGTGGAATCGAAGTCTGTACCAAAGTGGATATTGATGACCCAAAGAGTCACTTAGTGCTTAGCGCTGGCACACATACTCTTGACGGAATCGAAGCACTTAAATACGTTCGCAGCCGTGACTTTGATGGACGTGGCGATATCGGACGTATGCAACGTCAGCAACAATTCATGAGTTCTGTAATCAAGAAGGCAACTAGCACTGGCGTATTGTTAAATCCAATTAAATTAACTAATTTTTTAAACGCGGCGATTTCTACCGTAAAAATGGATGAAACTTTGAGCAAAAATGATCTATTGGATCTAGCCAAGCAGATGCGCGGGCTTTCATCGGGAAATGTACGTACTTTGACAGTTCCGTTAAAGACAGCAAATGGACGACATCCCACCGCCGGCTCAGTTGTAATTTGGGATCCAGTGCTGAGCGCTGATTTATGGACAAGAATCCGTGAGGATCAAGCTTTGGTCGATGAAGTAACGCCATCACCATCAGCAAGTTCATCTACATCGGCATCAGCTAAACCAGTTATTGTCGATAAATTTAAGACGCGTACCGCGGCGGAAAATCCGTGCGGGGAAATCAAATAGAAGGTGCTTTAGACTAAAACCCTATGAAACTATCCGTTATTGGTTGTGGCTATCTTGGAGCCACTCACGCAGCATGCATGTCATCACTTGGTTTTGAAGTTATCGGAGTTGATACCGATAAACAAAAAGTTGATCTACTCTCCCACGGAGAGCTTCCATTCTACGAACCTGGGTTAGATACCTTGCTCGCGGCAGAAATCAAGACTGGCCGACTTTCATTTACGACTGATTTTTCTGCAGTTGCTGATGCCGATGTTCATTTCATATGTGTTGGCACACCGCAGAGTAACGATGGCTTAGCTGCAGATTTAACATATGTGAAATCGTCTGTCGCAGCGATCGCACCACACCTAAAAGATGGCGCACTCGTTGTTGGTAAATCAACAGTTCCAGTCGGCACCGCCCAAGCGCTCCGCGATATTTTGGCAACTTCTGCACCTCAGGCAGATTTAGCCTGGAACCCAGAATTCCTACGTGAAGGTTTTGCAGTTGAAGATACCTTGACCCCTAACCGCCTAGTTGTCGGCGTGGTCAATGATCGTGCCGAAGAGATTCTAAAAGCGGTTTATAAGCCGATCATCGATCTTGGTACTCCATGGATTCGCGCCGATCTCCCAACTGCTGAACTTGTAAAGGTTGCAGCAAATTCATTTCTTGCAACGAAGATTTCATTTATTAATGCGATGGCTGAAGTTTGTGAAGCGGCTGGCGGAGATGTCACCGTTCTTGCCAAGGCAATTGGTTATGATCCCCGAATCGGAAATCGCTTCTTGCAGGCAGGTATTGGTTTTGGTGGCGGATGTTTACCGAAAGATATCCGAGCATTTATGGCTCGCGCTCAAGAACTTGGCGCTGATCAAGCGCTCGAGTTTCTGCGCGAAATTGATGCCATTAACTTACGTGCTCGTCAACGCGTAATTGATGTTGTGCGTGCAGATCTGTCTGAAGATTTAACTCAATATAAAATCGCAGTTCTTGGTGCAACATTCAAGCCAGATAGTGATGATGTGCGTGATTCCCCAGCGCTGGATATCGCAGCGCAACTGCAAGCCGCAGGTGCAACTGTCGTTGTCCATGACCCAAAGGGTATTGAGCCAGCACGTAAACGCTTCCCAAACCTTGACTTCGCTGAAAAAGTTACTGATTGTGTAAAGGGAGCCGATGCCATCTTGCACTTAACTGAGTGGAAGGAATACCGCGAACTCGATCCATCAGTGATCGGTCAGTTGGTTAAATCAAGATTCTTAATTGATGGTCGCAATATGCTTGATCGCGATAAATGGCGTTCAGCGGGTTGGCGCGTTCACGCACTCGGCCGCACAGATTAAGAACTAAAAACCCGTTTTCTGATTGCGACGGGCACTTAAATTTGCGCCCTTTGCTTTCGCTTCTTCGCGAATTTGCGCTAAGTGCTCTTGCACTTTTGTTGCCACTTTCGCATCAGAAGATCCGATTATGCGCGCGGCAAGAATTCCGGCGTTCTTAGCATTATCTATTCCTACAGTTGCCACTGGAATTCCTGCTGGCATCTGAACGATTGAGAGAAGTGAGTCCATTCCGTCTAAATTCTTAAGCGATATTGGAACGCCGATGACTGGCAAGGTCGTAAGTGAAGCTACCATCCCGGGCAAATGTGCAGCTCCACCGGCACCAGCAATGATCACTTTGTAACCCTTGGTTGCAGCAGTCTTTGCAAACTCAACCATTTCATCCGGCATGCGATGTGCAGAAACTACATCTGCGGTGAAAGTGATACCGAAAGATTCAAGCGCTTTCGCTGCTTCTTCCATAACCGGCCAATCAGAATCTGATCCCATGACGATCGCTACATCACTCATCAATTTCTCCGCTCATATAGTCGCGCGCATGGGCAATGACTTCAGTTAATTCTAGAAGGTTTTCGCCCACAACGGTAACGTGGCCAACCTTTCTCCCCTTGCGAATCTCCTTTTTATATTGATGAAACTTTAAATTTGGATTGCGCGCCATTAAATGCAGGTAGGGGCGATACATATCATTCTTGTCTCCGCCTAAGATATTTCCCATAACCGCGTATGGCGCAACGATCGCCGGATCACCAAGTGGAAGATCAAGAATTGCGCGCAAGTGTTGTTCAAATTGGCTGGTCTTTGCTCCCTCAATTGTCCAGTGGCCTGAGTTATGCGGGCGCATCGCAAGTTCGTTGATAAATAATTCGCCACCTTTTACAAACATCTCAACTGCCATAACGCCTATCAAGTTGAGGTCATGCGCGATTGAGAGCGCTATGTGCTGTGCTTTTTCAGCAAGTTCTGGAGAAAGTTTAGGGGCTGGCGAAATAGTGCTGGTGCATATGCCATCGGATTGGATGGTTTGGGTCGGCGCCCAGGTTACTGCTTGACCGTGCGCAGACCTGGCTACCATAACTGCAATTTCAAAATCAAAATTGATTAGCTCTTCAATCAACACTTGCGGAATCTCATTAAATACTTCATCTAACTCATCGTGGTTATTTATCTTCCAAACCCCGCGGCCGTCATATCCCCCACTAATTCGCTTGGCAATAAACGGGAAATCTAATATGTCATCGCTATCGTCAATTACCTTCCACTTCGGCGCTGGATATCTAGAAAGTCGATCTCGCATGAGCGCTTTGTTTTGTGAATACTGAAACGAATCAGAAGTAGGGAAAACCTTCACGCCTGCAGCTTCTAAACCTTTGATTACTGCTAGTGGCACTAACTCATGTTCAAAAGTTACGAAGTCGCATTGCTTAGCAAAATCTTTTAGCGCTTCGAGGTCGTGATAATCGCCAACACGATGTGGTGCGATCTGTGCTGCACTATCCGAAGGGCTTTCAGCAAAGAGTAAGAGGTTGATACCAAGGGCTTGCGCCGGAGCAACTGTCATCCGCGCGAGTTGGCCAGCGCCAATAATGCCGACAGTCGGGAAGCGCTCGTTCACGCCACTATCGTAGATGAACTACATCTCCTACGTTAACTTCGGTGCCATCGCTAAGAATTAGAGCACCTTGTGCGGTGATTGATACCGCTTTGGCTTCAATTGGATCTCGCCCAAGTACTTCAACTCGCACTTGGCGGCCAAGAGTCGAACTTACCTGGCGATACTTTTCCAGAAAGTCACTTCCGGATTCCCACTCATTAAACATGATTTCAAAGCGATTCAAAAAAGCACAAAGCAATAAATTGCGATCTAAATTATTTGATCGAGCTAGCGCTAGCGATGTTGCCGTTGGCACCGGAAGTTCATCAGCGCTCATTGCAACATTTAACCCAATCCCAACAATTACACCCTCACCGATTTGTTGAGCAAGGAGACCTGCAACTTTCTTATCACCAATTAAAATATCGTTTGGCCACTTCAAGCTCACATTTTCTTCTAAACTTTCTTTTAAACTTTCTGAAATGACTTCGTGCATAACAAGGGCAGCCAAGAAAGAGATGAAACTCCAATTACTCCGCTCTTGCTTGGGTTTGATGAAAAAAGAAAACAAGAGCGCGCTCTGCGGCGGTGCTTCGAATGTTCTATCAAGGCGACCACGTCCATTACTTTGATACTCCGCAGCGATTACTTCACCTGATTTTGCTACTGAAGAGTTAACTAACTCTGCTAGATCACTTTGTGTGGATGCAGTGAGATCAACCACGCTTACCCGCCAGTATTGCGAAATTTTTCTGTCGATGATCGACTTAACTAGTGGCGCTCTTGGCGCTTGGCTACCCACGACTAGTACCGTAGAGCCATGAGCCCAGATCTGCATACAACTTCAGGAAAAATTGAAGATCTACGACTTCGTGTCGAGGAAGCTATCCATGCTGGATCAGCGCGTGCCGTTGAAAAGCAGCATGCTAAGGGAAAGTTAACTGCGCGCGAGCGAATTGATCTATTGGTTGATGCTGACTCATTTACGGAGATCGACGAGTTTGCTCGCCACCGCTCCACTCAATTTGGAATGGAAAAGAACCGACCTTACGGAGATGGCGTTGTAATCGGAACTGCCACAGTCGATGGGCGCCCAATTGCCCTCTACTCCCAAGATTTCACCGTAATGGGTGGAAGTCTCGGTGAAGTTCATGCAGAGAAAATTGTAAAGATCGCAGAGTTTGCACTTAAGAGCGGTATTCCATTGATTGGAATAAATGACTCAGGTGGCGCTCGCATTCAAGAGGGCGTTGCATCGCTAAATGGATACGGAAAAATCTTTCGCTTAAATACTCGATCATCAGGTGTAATCCCCCAGATCTCTTTGATTCTCGGACCTTGCGCCGGGGGTTCGGCCTATTCACCGGCCTTAACTGATTTTACTATCATGGTGAATGAAACTTCCCATATGTTTATTACTGGCCCAGATGTTATAAAGACTGTAACTGGTGAAGATGTTGGCATGGAAGAACTTGGTGGCGCATTTACTCACAATACGCGCTCTGGAAATGCTCACTACCTGGCTGATAGCGAAGCCGATGCCATTGATTATGTGAAGGCGCTACTTTCATACCTGCCGTCAAATAACATGGATGGCTCTCCTCACCTTCCTCCAACTCAGAACTTAGATGAAAACGCGGCGGATGCAGCGCTAAATACTTTGATTCCAGATAGCCCGAATCAGCCATATGATATGAAGACGTTGATTACAACGTTGGTCGATGAAGGTGAATTCTTAGAAGTACATGCGTTATATGCGCCAAATATTATCGTTGGCTTTGCTCGCATTGAGGGCGAATCAGTTGGCATTATTGCAAACCAACCATCGCAACTTGCCGGAACTTTAGATATCAATTCCAGTGAAAAAGCGGCGCGCTTCTTACGTTTCTGCGATGCCTTTAACATTCCAATTCTGACCCTAGTGGATGTTCCTGGATTCTTACCTGGTACTGAACAAGAATGGAACGGAATTATTCGTCGTGGCGCAAAGCTGCTTTACGCTTACGCTGAAGCATCTGTTCCACTAGTTACCTTAATTACCCGTAAAGCCTACGGTGGAGCATTTATCGTGATGGGCTCAAAGTATTTGGGTAGCGATATTAACTTTGCTTGGCCAAGCGCGGAGATCGCAGTTATGGGAGCACAAGGTGCCGTAAATATCTTGTACCGAAAAGAGATTTCCGATGCCAAAGACCCAGAGAAAGTTCGTGCAGAGCTTGTTTCGGATTACACCGAGACGCTCTCTAATCCATACGCAGCAGCAGAACGCGGCACGATTGATAGCGTCATTGAGCCTCACCAATCGCGTGCCTACATAACAAAGGCATTCCGTACCTTAAAGACTAAGCGCGATACTTTGCCAGCGCGTAAGCATGGAAATATTCCACTGTAATGAAATTTACGATCACATCGGGCAATCCATCTGAAGAGGAATTGCTTGCAGTAAAAGCGGCTATAGATCATCACAAGATGCAGAATTTGGTTCCGGTGACTAAGCGCAGCGTCTTTGGTCTGCCGCAATTGCGCCAACCACTTCCGCATCAAATCACCTTTGGCGCACGTAGAAATTTTCGCTAATGCCAAAGATTGTTTTAGCCTCACAATCAAATTCTCGCCGACGTTTGCTCGAGGGAGCCGGAATAACTCCCATGGTCATAGTTAGCAACGTAGATGAGGACACTGATTTCTTTAACGCAATGTCACCAGCAGACATGGTCATAGCGCTTGCGGTTATGAAGGCTCACACCGTTCGTGAGCAGATTGATTTCCCAGCGCTGATTATCGGATGTGATTCAACTTTTGATGTTGATGGCGTCTCATTCGGGAAGCCTGGTACCCCCGATATCGCTCGCGAGCGTGCGAAGAAAATTAGTGGACGATCAGGTTTGCTTCATACCGGCCACTGCATCATAGATACAGCACAAGGAAGAGAGATTGCAGATCGCGTAACTACCAAAGTAACTTTCTCTGAATTAACCGATCAAGAGATCGAAGATTACATAGCATCGGAAGAACCGCTTCATGTTGCGGGTGGATTTACTTTAGATGGGTTTGGTTCTCCATTTATTCCAGTTATTGAAGGCGATTACACAAATGTGGTCGGGCTATCAATGCCATTCTTGCGATCTGCAATGTCACAACTTGGCTACTCTTGGCCTGAAGTTAAGGAGATGCGATGAAACGCGTTCTGATTGCTAACCGCGGCGAGATTGCGCTGCGTGTTATTCGCGCTTGTCGTGATCATGGAATCGAGAGTGTCGCCGTGTACGCTGAGGAAGATCGAGATGCAATACACGTCAAGAGCGCAGATTTTGCTTTCTCACTAAATGGCGTAACTGCTACCCAGACTTACTTGGATATCTCAAAGATTATTGCTGCAGCAAAAGCTTCTGGCGCTGATGCGGTTCATCCAGGATATGGATTTCTTTCAGAGCGAGCAGACTTTGCGCAAGCAGTGATCGATGCTGGTTTAATTTGGATCGGCCCACCACCTGCCGCTATTAGCGCGTTGGGTGACAAGGTTTCAGCGCGCCGGATCGCTGCTAAAGCTGGTGCACCCCTAGTTGCTGGAACTAAAGATCCCGTAGCAGGTGCAGAAGAAGTCACGGCTTTTGCAAAAGAACATGGTTTACCGGTTGCAATTAAGGCAGCGTTCGGGGGTGGAGGTCGCGGGCTAAAGGTTGCGCACACTATGGAAGAGATTCCTGAACTCTTTGCATCTGCTGTTCGCGAAGCTATTGCTGGATTTGGACGCGGTGAATGCTTTGTAGAACGCTACTTAGATAAGCCTCGTCACGTAGAAACCCAAGTTTTAGTTGATCAACACGGAAGCGCAGTGGTTGTTAGTACGCGTGATTGCTCACTGCAGCGCCGCCATCAAAAGCTGGTTGAAGAAGCGCCCGCTCCGTTCTTAACAGATGCGCAAAATGAAGAGCTCTACCGCTCTAGTAAAGCGATTATGAAAGAAGCTGGTTATATAGGTGCGGGAACCTGTGAATTCTTAGTTGGCGCAGATGGAACTATCTCATTCCTAGAGGTAAACACTCGCCTGCAAGTTGAGCACCCAGTCAGCGAAGAAGTAACTGGAATCGATTTAGTACGTGAGCAATTTAGAATTGCGATGGGCGAGAAACTTGGTTTCAGTGATCCAGAAATTCGGGGCCACTCACTGGAATTTCGTATTAACGGCGAAGATCCAGGCCGTTCTTTCCTGCCGGCTCCAGGTCAGATCACAGAATGGAACTTGCCTACTGGTCCAGGAGTGCGCGTTGATGCGGGATTTAAGAAAGGTGACACGATCGGTGGCAACTTTGATTCACTTCTAGCGAAGTTGATAGTCACCGGTGCAACGCGTAAGCAAGCGATCGAAAGAGCGCGTCGTGCACTTGCAGAATTTGAAGTTGGTGGACTTGCGACTGCTATTCCGTTCCACCGTGCGATTTTGGAAGATCCCGCCTACACCGAAGAATTTAAGGTCTACACAAGCTATATTGAAAATGAATTTAAGAACGAGATACCTGCATTCACTGCAACTCCTGCACCAATCACAACCAAGATCGCTGCAGAACATTTGATCGCTGAAGTAAATGGGAAGCGCTTTGAGGTAAAACTGCATACTCCAGAACCGGTTGTTAAGCGCCATCGCGCAAAAGAATCCAAGGTAAGTGGTGCAGGCGGTTCAGGATTAGCAAGCCCAATGCAAGGAACAGTTGTGAAAGTTGCAGTTGAAGAAGGCGCTTATGTAGAAATCGGTGATCTAGTAATTGTTTTAGAGGCGATGAAGATGGAACAACCACTAGTTGCCCACAAAGCCGGCAAAATCGCCAATCTAAAGGCGGTTATTGGTGAAATCGTTTCAAGTGGCACAGTCTTATGCGACATTCTTGATGCTTGAATTTCATTTCTAAATCGCAATTCACAAGTTGATTTAATCCAGTTAGGCTGGGGCTATGAACGCGCAGCTTTTGGCCGAGGTGCAAGCCTGGATCGCCGATGATCCAGACCCAAAGACCGCAGCGGAGTTAACCAAACTTGTCGCAGCCGGAGATGAGGCGACCTTAAAGAAGTACTTTGCAGGTTTTCTGCAATTTGGAACCGCAGGGTTGCGCGGGCCAATTGGCCCGGGGCCATCATGTATGAATCGCGCGGTTGTTGGCCGTACTGCAGCAGGCTTGGTTGCGTATATGAAAGAGCGCGGAATGAAGCGCGTGGTTATCGGTCGCGATGCGCGTTATGGATCTGAAGATTTCACCGAAGAATCTGCCCAGATATTTTCAGGTGCCGGGTTTGAGGTATTTGTTCTGCCCCGTCCACTTCCGACCCCAGTACTAGCTTTTGCTACCCACGAACTCAACTGTGATCTTGGGGTAATGGTGACTGCTAGCCATAATCCGCCACAAGATAACGGCTACAAGGTTTATATCGGACCAACAGCTGATGGCATTGAATACGCGGCATCACAGATTATCAACCCAACTGATGGTTTTATTGCGAAAGAAATAGATTTGGTAAGTTCGCTGCGAGAAGTTCCAAGAGGAAAAAGTTGGAGCGTTTTGGATGATGCGGTGGTTAAAAAGTACATCTCTCGTACCGCAGCCTTGGCACCGCGTCCCGGTTCGCTAAAGATTGTTTACACCGCAATGCATGGCGTTGGTACCGAAACGATAAAAAAGGTATTTGCAAAAGCTGGTTTCCCAAATTTGATTTTAGTAAGTGAGCAAGCAGAACCTGATCCAGATTTTCCTACAGTGGCATTTCCAAACCCAGAAGAGCCTGGCGCTATCGACCTAGCATTAGCAAAGGCGCGCGAAGCTGGGGCCGATTTGGTTATAGCCAATGACCCCGATGCCGATCGCTGTGCCGCTGCGGTAAATGACCCAATCAGTGGCTGGCGAATGTTGCGCGGTGATGAGCTCGGAATAATCTTCGGAGAATGGATTGCGCGTTCTCATCCGAGCGGAAGTTTCGGAAACTCCATCGTTTCTTCATCAGCGCTGCGCAAGATCGCTGCTCACTATGTAATTGATTTTAAAGAAGTCTTAACTGGCTTTAAATGGCTAGCCAAAATCGAAGATCTCGCCTTCGGTTATGAAGAGGCGATCGGTTACGCCGTGGATTCTAAGACCGTAAATGATAAGGATGGAATTTCTGCGGCGCTTTTCTTGGCGCAGATTGCAACCGATCTAAAGGCCGATAGCAAAACTCTCGTGGATCTCTTAAATGAGGTTTGGGCACGTCACGGATTCCATGGCACAGAACAGATCTCGATTCGAGTTAGCGATATGTCGCGAATTACTGAGCTTCTCGCAGGTTTACGGAAAAACCCTCCTGCAGAAATTGCAGGCCGTGCGGTATCGTCAATCGATGATTTGGCAGCGCCGAAGGATGGACTTCCACCAACAGATGGCATACGAATCTGGCTTGATGGGGGTGTT
Source organism: Actinomycetota bacterium (assembly GCA_041165825.1). Classification (GTDB taxonomy): domain Bacteria; phylum Actinomycetota; class Actinomycetes; order Nanopelagicales; family Nanopelagicaceae; genus Planktophila. The sequence continues at coordinate 10,517 of JBEAMT010000087.1, forward strand.
CGCGTGATCATCCGTCCGAGCGGAACTGAAGCGAAGATGAAGTGTTATATCGAAGTGATTACCAAAGATGAAAAGTCTGCAACTGAGCTCTTAAGCCAATTGCGCAAACCGCTAAAGGATTTTCTCGCATGAACTTCTACGGAATAGTCGATGGCTCAGAAAGTTCTCTCAAGAATTTTCTGTCCCAGCTTCCTGGCGTAGATCAAGTTGGCGCTGAAGCGCGCGCTGCGATGCTGGCAACTCGCAGCATTAAGACAACAAGTAAGCGTTGGGCGATTGATACCGCAATTTCTATGGTTGATTTAACAACACTCGAAGGAGCCGATACCCCAGGAAAAGTTCGTGCGCTTTGCACAAAGGCAGTGCGCCCTGATCCAACTGATTTAACTATTCCTAGCGTTGGCGCGGTCTGCGTTTACAACGATATGGTTTCGATTGCGCGAACTCATCTAGATGCTATCGGCGGCAAACACGTTCCAGTTGCGGCAGTCTCAACTGCATTTCCATCTGGTCGCGCTTCCATGGAAGTTAAGATTCAAGACACCCAGGATGCAATCGATGCTGGCGCTGCTGAAATCGATATGGTTATCGATCGCGGTGCATTCTTATCTGGAAAATTTGGCTTGGTTTTCGATGAGATTGTGAAGATCCGTGAAGTTTGCGGAGAACGGGCTCATTTGAAGGTTATCTTCGAAACAGGCGAGCTGGTTACCTATGACAATGTTCGCAAAGCCTCATACCTGGCGATGTTGGCGGGGGCCGATTTCATCAAGACTTCAACTGGCAAAGTCGCACCTGCTGCTACTCCCCCAGTTGTACTTGTGATGTTGGAAGCGGTACGTGATTTCTATGTGCTGACCAATCGTCGCATTGGGGTAAAGCCAGCTGGCGGAATTCGAAATACTAAAGATGCCATTAAACAGTTAGTGCTAGTCAATGAAACCGCTGGCCCAGAATGGTTAACACCCGAGTTCTTCCGCATCGGAGCCAGCGCACTACTGAACGATCTTTTGATGCAACGTATGAAAATGGATGATGGCTACTACGCTAGCCCTAACTACGTAACAATCGATTAAGAGAAGGCGCCAAGGAAAAGTCATGGATTTCGAATATGCACCAGCACCCGAGTCTCGCTCTATTGTTTCGATTAAACCGAAGTACGGACATTTTATAGATGGCAAATTTGTAAATGGGCGAAACCACTTTGCAACAATCAACCCTGCGACCGAAGAAGTACTGAGCCAAATCTCACTAGGTAGCGCAAGCGATGTTGATAAAGCAGTTATCGCAGCCCAGAAGGCTTATACAAAGACTTGGTCAAAGCTTTCCGGCAAAGAACGTGGAAAGTACCTCTACCGCATCGCGCGAATCTTGCAAGAGCGCGCCCGCGAGTTCGCGGTTTTGGAAACGCTAGATAACGGAAAGCCAATCCGCGAAACCCGCGATATTGATATTCCCTTAGTTGCAGCGCACTTTTTCTATCACGCAGGATGGGCTGATAAATTAGATTACGCCGGCATGGGTAAGTCACCAAAGCCGCATGGAGTCGCCGGTCAGATAATTCCTTGGAACTTTCCACTACTTATGTTGGCTTGGAAAATTGCACCAGCGCTGGCCACAGGAAATACCGTTGTATTGAAACCAGCTGAGACAACTTCGCTTACCGCACTTTTATTTGCTGAGGTTTGCCAACAAGCAGAACTTCCAGATGGCGTTGTGAATATTGTTACTGGCGACGGATCTACCGGATCTGCGATCGTTAACCATGCCGGAATCCATAAGATCGCATTTACTGGTTCTACCGAAGTCGGCAAGAAAATTGCCCGCGCGATCGCTGGCACCAATAAGAAAGCGACGCTCGAATTAGGTGGAAAAGGCGCAAATATCGTCTTTGATGACGCCCCGATTGATGAGACCGTTGAAGGAATTGTTAATGGCATCTTCTTCAATCAAGGCCATGTTTGCTGCGCAGGTTCACGATTGATTCTCCAAGAAGGAATAGCCGAAGAGATTACCGAAAAACTTAAAGCACGTATGTCAAAGATTCGGGTGGGTGATCCTTTAGATAAGAACACTGATTTAGGTGCGATTAACTCACGTGAACAATTAAATAAGATTAATGAACTATCAGCGGCCGGAGATGCAGAAGGCGCCGAACGCTGGAACCCATCATGCAACCTGTCAGATAAAGGCTATTGGTTTGCGCCAACTATCTTTACCGGAGTTACGCAGGCTCACCGCATAGCACGTGAAGAGATCTTTGGTCCGGTACTTTCAATTCTTACCTTCCGCACTCCGCAGGAAGCGATTGAGAAAGCAAATAACACACCATTTGGGCTATCGGCAGGCGTTTGGAGCGAGAAAGGTTCGCGAATTTTATGGGCAACTCAACAACTTCGCGCCGGCGTTATCTGGGCAAATACCTTTAACAAATTTGATCCAACATCACCATTTGGTGGATACAAAGAATCTGGCTGGGGACGCGAAGGCGGAAAACATGGCCTGGCTTCTTATCTGAAGGAAGGTAAGTAAATGTCACGTCTAGAGGTAAAGAAGACTTACAAGCTCTATATCAATGGCGCTTTCCCTCGAAGCGAGTCTGGCCGTGTCTACGAAGTAAGCGATTCCAAAGGAAACTTCATCGCTAACCCTGCTCTGGCATCACGTAAAGATCTGCGTGATGCAGTTGTTGCAGCGCGCGCAGCGCAACCTGGTTGGGGTAAAGCAACTGCCTATAACCGCGGGCAGATTCTTTATCGCATTGCAGAAATGCTTGAAGGTCGCGCAGATCAGATCGCAAATGAGATTTCAGCAACATCTGGTCTAACCCCAAAGAAAGCGCACGAGCAACTTGCCGCTGCGATTGATCGCTGGGTTTGGTATGCCGGCTGGAGCGATAAATTGGCGGCGGCTTTTGGTTCAACGAACCCAGTTGCTGGCCCTTATTACAACTTCACAATCCCTGAACCACAAGGCGTTATTGCGGTTGCACCACAAGATGAATTTTTAAGTTTCATCGATGCGATAGCCCCAGTAATTACCTCTGGAAATTCGGTTATCGCCCTTGTTCCTGGAGCATCTGCAGTTCCTGCAATGACCTTTGCTGAAGTCTTAGCAACTAGCGATCTACCGCATGGAGTTATCAATATTTTGACTGGTTCACATGATGAACTTGCTCCATGGGCAGCTTCACATATGGATATCGACGGTATGGATATTTCAGGTATAGATAAGAAGAAGCGCGCAGCACTGAAAGAGGCTGGAGCAGAAAATCTAAAGCGGATCCATCACTTCGACGATGCGCAGACTCCAAATCGCATCTATGCATTTATGGAAGCAAAGACGGTTTGGCACCCAATCGGGGTTTAGATCTTATTCAGCAGAGATCTTTGCAAAACCTGGCTTTACGATCTCATCGATAATTGCCAAACGCTCTTCAAAAGGAATAAAGGCGCTCTTTAGCGCATTAATTGTCACGCGCTGTAAATCTAAGAAACTCCAGTTGAACGCTTTTACTAATTCGTTCATTTCGCGGGTCATTGAAGTAGCAGACATCAAGCGGTTATCGGTATTTACTGTTACGCGGAAGCGAAGCTTGGCGAGATCTCCGATTGGGTGATCGGCAAAGTTTGCCGCAGCGCCTGTTTGAATATTTGATGATGGACACATTTCTAGAGGAATTCGGCGATCACGAACATATGCGGCAAGTTTTCCTAGGCGCGCAGGCGTGTGGTTTAGATCGATATCGTCGATGATCCGCACTCCATGACCTAGGCGCTCTGCACCGCAGAGTTGAATCGCCTCCCAAATTGAAGGAAGTCCGTAGGCCTCACCAGCGTGAATAGTAAAGTGGGCATTCTCGCGGCGAAGGAATTCGAAGGTATCTAACTGATCACTCGGTGGAAAGCCATCTTCAGGGCCTGCGATATCGAAACCGACTACGCCACGATCGCGATATTTCACCGCTAATTCCGCTACTTCTTGAGAAAGATTATTCTGACGCATTCCGCACAGGAGAAGAACTGCGCGAACTTTGCCACCGGATTTAGCAACTTCTTTCTCACCTTCTTGAAAACCCTGCAGGATTGCTTCGATCGCTTGCGAAAGTGTAAGACCTTTCTCAGTCAACAACTCAGGTGCCATCCGAATTTCGGCATAGACCACACCATCTTCGGCCAAATCAATTACACATTCGCGAGAAACTCGCACAATGTCAGATTGACGTTGCATAACTGCCACCGTATGTGAAAAAGTTTCAAGATAGCGAACTAGCGAACCTGAATCGCACGAGGAACGGAACCACTCTGCAAGCTCAGTCGCATCATAAGTTGGAAGTTCGTGTCCAATCTCTTTTGCAATATCTATAATCGTTTGTGGGCGAAGTCCTCCATCCAAGTGATCATGCAGAAGTGCCTTTGGTAAACGCTTAACTTGTTCAGGGGTAGGAATTGAATTTATGTTATTCATTGGCTAATCCGTTCGACTATTAGAGGCAGACGATTTACCGTTCCACCCTCCCGAATAGAAATCGCGCCTTCTAAAATTTCGAGTGCACGTTCAAATCTCTCTGGCTCGTCAGTATGCAAGGTAAGAAGCGGCGCGCCTGCCTTTACATAATCACCAGGTTTGGCATGCATTTCAATTCCTGCACCAGCCTGAACTTTCTCTCCTTGCTTAGAACGACCGGCACCTAAACGCCATGCACTTACGCCAACTTTCAGCGCGTCCATCGTGACCATCGTTCCAGAGTTTTTAGCGGTGATTACATGCTGCTCTCGCGCCACTGGCAATTTAGCGTCAGGGTCTCCGCCTTGCGCAGCGATCATGCGTCGCCAATGATCCATTGCTGAACCATCCTGAAGTGCATCGGCTGGATCTTTACCAACAATTCCTGAAGCATCGATCATCTCACGCGCCAAGAGAATAGTTAACTCAACAACATCTGCTGGTCCGCCACCTGCTAAAACCTCAATAGATTCGCGTACTTCAAGGGCATTTCCAGCCGTTAATCCAAGTGGAACATCCATGGCGGTAACAAGTGCGCGTGTCTTTACACCTGCATCAATTCCAAGTTGAACCATGGTGCGGGCAAGCTCCGCAGCTTTCTTAGGGTCGCTCATAAATGCACCGCTACCAGTTTTAACATCCAAAACAAGTGCAGATGTACCTTCAGCGATCTTCTTCGACATGATCGATGATGCGATAAGTGGAATTGCTTCAACAGTGGCTGTGACATCGCGCAAGGCATAGAGTTTCTTATCAGCAGGAGCAAGACCAGCTCCTGCTGCGCAAATAACTGCGCCAGTATCTTGTAAAACCTTGAGCATCTCTTCATTTGATAGTGAGGCGCGCCAACCTGGAATTGATTCGAGTTTATCTAGAGTGCCACCAGTGTGGCCAAGACCCCGACCTGATAGTTGTGGAACTGCGCCACCACAAGCAGCAACAAGTGGTGCTAAGGGAAGAGTTATCTTGTCTCCAACTCCCCCAGTTGAATGCTTATCGGCAGTTGGACGATCTAGCATTGACCAGTTCATGCGTTCGCCAGAATTAATCATCGCATTTGTCCAACGTGAAATTTCACGAGAGTTCATACCATTTAGCAAAATTGCCATTAGCAGAGCAGACATTTGCTCGTCAGCAATTACTCCACGCGTGTAGGCATCAACCGTCCAGTCAATTTGCTTATCAGTTAACTCATTACGATCGCGTTTGGCCGCAATTATTTCTACCGCTGCAAATGGTTCTAGGGAATTATTAGTCAAGACGTTTGTCCATTTCCTCTGGGCCAAATGCCCATGGAAGAAGCTCTGCCAGAGTTTTAATGCCATCATCTGTCGCAAGTTGAAGAGACGAGCCACCGTGTTCTTGCAATAACTGGCGACAGCGACCACAAGGCATTAATAGATTTCCAGAGATATCAACACAAGTAAATGCGATTAAACGTCCGCCACCCGAGTTAATTAATGAGGATACCAGGCCACATTCGGCACATAAAGTCAGTCCATAGCTAGCATTTTCTACGTTGCAACCTGTGACGATTCGACCATCATCAACAAGTGCTGCTACACCTACCGGAAATTTTGAGTAAGGAGCATATGCCTGCTTCATGGCAGCAGTTGCCTGCTCCTTAAGTAGTTCCCAATTAATTTGCATATGCTGCACTCGCTGCCGCATTGATGGCTGCGGATTGAGCAGCAAGTGATTTAGATTTAATGACAATTTCAATACCTTTATTACTTATTCCGTAACGTTGCCCATAAATGCCAGCTTTGGCATCAATAACATCAGAGAGCTGGCTGTCATTTACCGCTTTTCCGATAATCGCCGAAACAGCAATATCTACTCGTTTAACAACGGATGCAATTAGAAACTTGGATGTTGCCGGTGTAACGCTTAGATAAAGATCAGGTTCGGTAATTATCAAATTAACTTCGGGTGCATTTTTCTTACGATTCTTAGCGGTATTAGCTTTAATAATCGCCTCGAAAAGCCCGTCTGCAGAGCCGGTTGTAGCATCATAAATAACATCTATACCTAGGCTAATTAGCGCCCTGGCTGAAACAACAGATTCGGTAGCGGTGTACTTTACAAATGAACGAACGTTTTTCTTTGCCGCAGTTACCCCAAGAAGGAAGCCATTTTCATAGCCATCAGCATTTGATGGGGTGGTGACCATCGCTACCCTGCCACTTTTACTTGCTAATGCTGCGCTATAGCCGGCTAAGAAGGCCGCTTCCTTCTCTGAAAAAATAATCGATGTCACATTTAAGGAAGGAATTGAGGCATCACCGATTATCGCAAACTGAGTATTTGGAAATTCAATCGCCAATGGCTCAATTATTTTTGAGTACTGTCCACCAACTGCAATTATCGTTGAGCAATTCTTGGCGGTAAGTGTCCGCATTCTCTTCGTGCGATCAGCATTTGTTCCATCAGTTACGACGCTCTCAAAGGTAAATGAGTACTGGCTCTGCGCTTTCTTGATTCCAGCCAAAGTGGCATCGTTATAAGAACGATCGCCTAGCCCGCCAGTGTCGTAGGCGATACAGATGTTTCCAGCAGCGCTAGCATGCGGAGCACTCAAAAGTGAGAGCGCAACTGCAGTTATTGCTAGTTTGGTAAGTAATTTCATTAGAGAACCAAGCCTAAATTCTGATAGGTCTCTTTTAAAGTTGCGCTGGCCACTTTACGAGCCTTATCTGCGCCATCATGCAGAACTTTAATTAAGTGAGTTTCATCTTGTAGAAGTTCGAGAGCTTGAGCACGGATTGGCCGCAAGTACTCGACAACTACATCTGCAACCGCACTCTTAAAGTCGCCGTAACCCTTTCCTGCAAACTCATTCTCTAAATCAGCGATGTTCTTTCCTGATAAGGCAGAGTGGATAGTCAGCAAATTACTGATGCCAGGTTTCTGTTTTTCATCGAAAATCACCTCGCGGCCAGCATCGGTCGTTGCACTCTTTATCTTCTTAGTATTCGCCTCAGGTGTATCCATTATTTCTAATACCCCAGAAACAGATCCTGCTGACTTACTCATCTTATTCGTTGGCTCTTGTAGATCATAAATCTTGGCGCCGGATTTAAGTATGTAGCCTTCGGGAATTCTAAATGTTTCACCGAACTTGGAATTAAATCGCATTGCTAAATCACGAGTTAATTCGATGTGCTGGCGCTGATCTTCACCGACTGGCACTTGATGGGCTTGGTAAAGCAAAATATCTGCGGCTTGCAACATTGGGTAAGTAAATAAACCCACACGTGCAGAGTCAGCGCCTCCTTTGGCAGATTTATCTTTAAATTGGATCATTCGGTTTGCTTCGCCAAAACCAGCAATACATTCCATAATCCACCCGAGCTGGTTATGTTCGGAGACGTGTGACTGAACAAAGAGTGTTGATTTTTCAGGAGAGATTCCGATAGCGATCAACTGCGCTGCGGATGTAAGAATCCGCTTACGAAGAAGCGCCGGATCGATATCTCCTGTCAGCGCATGGAGATCAACGATGCAGTAATAAGCATCGTTGCCGCTTTGTAGGTCTACCCATTGCTTTAGCGCACCTAGGTAATTGCCCAAGTGGAAAGAGTCACTGGTGGGCTGAATACCCGATAGAACTCTCTTCTGCGTCATAGTTGTAATTCTCGCATGAAACGCTAGTTACGCGATATCAATAACTGCCCCGCGCGCTTGCCTTCCATCGTCAAAACGGTGATTCGAATCCCATTAATGCCAACTACATCGTGTTCGACTGGAATTCGCCCTAAGAAGTGCATCACAAAACCGCTTGCGGTTTCGTACGGACCTTCAGGTATTTCTATACCCGTCTCTTCGCGTAAATCATCGATAGAGATGAGCCCATCAACCTCAAAATCACCTGTGCGTGATTCGATAGAAACTTCGCTCTCATCGGTGTCATATTCATCTTTGATATCACCGATTAAGCACTCGACTAGATCTTCGAGAGTGACGATGCCATCTGTTCCACCATATTCATCAAGAACGATCGCTAAATGTTGGCGTTGATTACGCATCTCAGTGAGGGCAGGTAGGACACCTTTGGTACCAGGGAGAAACATAATATTGCGAACTAGCTCTTGAATCTTTCCGCCTGCACTCACCAGAGTGGTATCGAGTAAGTCGCGGACATGAATAAATCCTATGACTTCATCGGTTGATCCACGAACCACGGGATAACGTGAATGTGCCCGATCCACAGCGAGCGCGATCGCTTTACCCACGGTTAAAGAGGCATCCATAAAATCGACTTCGGTGCGCGGCACCATAACTTCGTGCACTTGGCGCTCAGATGCGTTAAAGACTTCTTCGACAATATCGCGTTCTTCAGCGGTCAACGCGGCATGGCCAGTAACTAGATCGAGTAACTCTTCTTCAGACATCTGGCTACGCTGTTCTTTCGGATCTATTCCGAATATCCGCACGACCACATCTGTTGATTTAGAGAGTAACCAAATTACTGGTCGGAAGAATTTAGCAGTGAAATCAATAGGACCTGCACTCCAAAGGGAAATCTCTTCGGTGCGAAATAGCGCCAGACGCTTTGGTACAAGTTCACCAAATACGAGTGAGAAATAGGCGATCACTAATGTAACGCCAATTAGCGAAGTTAGATTTGCAGAATCTTCAGAAAGACCTAAATCCACTAACCGTGGAATGACGTAAACACCGAGTCTTTCAGCGCCGAGAGCTGCTGATAGAAAACCACAAACGGTTACGCCAACCTGTGCAGCTGCTAAGAAACGATTGGGATTTGATGTAAGTACAGAAACCTTGGCGCCACGTTTACCTCTACTTGAGAGTTGGCGCACCTGGCTTTCGCGAAGTGAGATAAGTGCGATTTCGGCGGCCACAAAGAATGAGCCGAGGAGAATCAGGCCAGATACGGAGGCGAGATCGCCGATTAAAGAACCAATCGGGTAAGGGTCCATGATGAGGTAATTCTAAGGCTTAGGAGTAAAGGATGTGAACTCGCCCAGGGGCTCTTTCCTGTGCCCCTTCCCTATTCATGCGTACGTGGCCTATCCTTTGCAAGCCTAGCCAACCGGCTAGCACCTTCATCCTCGGACCGTCGGGCACGTACCTGCCCGGAGAAGGAGATACCTTAAATGGCATCTGTCGTATTCGAAAACGCAACACGTATCTACCCTGGCACAACCAAACCTGCAGTTGACAAGTTAAACCTCACCGTTAAAGACGGAGAATTTTTGGTTCTTGTTGGCCCATCAGGTTGCGGAAAGTCAACATCACTTCGTATGTTGGCTGGGCTTGAAGAAATTGACGAAGGTCGCATTCTTATCGGTGACCGCGATGTAACAAACGTTGCTCCAAAAGATCGCGATATCGCAATGGTTTTCCAGTCATATGCGCTCTACCCACATATGACTGTTTCAGAGAACATGGGATTTGCACTTAAGATCGCTGGAGTTTCAAAGGAAGAACGCGATAAGCGCGTTAATGAAGCAGCGAAATTGCTCGACCTTGAGCCTTACCTAGATCGCAAGCCAAAGGCGCTTTCAGGTGGACAACGTCAGCGTGTTGCTATGGGTCGCGCGATTGTTCGCGAACCACAGGTATTCCTTATGGATGAACCGCTTTCAAACCTTGATGCGAAGTTGCGCGTTGCAACTCGTACCCAAATCGCAGCGCTACAGCGCCGCCTCGGAATCACAACTGTCTACGTAACACACGACCAGGTTGAAGCTATGACCATGGGTGATCTCGTAGCAGTTCTTAAAGATGGTCTATTGCAGCAAGTTGATACTCCACGCAATCTTTACGATGCACCAGCAAATGCATTCGTCGCTGGCTTCATCGGCTCTCCAGCGATGAACCTTCTCTCTGCTCCAGTTAGCGGCGGAAAGGCGATGCTCGGAGATCTCGCAATTGATGTTCCAGCTTCAGCCGGAGCATCTGTAACAGTAGGTATCCGTCCAGAAGGCTTCGCACCTGCATCTAACGGCTTCAAGGTTCTAGTTGAAGTCGTTGAAGAACTCGGTGCTGATGCATTCGTATACGGCAAGCCTGCAGATTCATCTGTGAAGTTTGCTAACTCAACTGATGAAGGCGCACAAGTAATTGTTCGCTGGGATCCAAAGAATCCACCAAAGCCAGGAGACACCATCACAGTCACTGCAGCGGCAGGTTCAGTTCACCTATTTAATTCTTCAACTGGAGAACGTCTTAAGTAATAGTTAATGGTGGAAAACCCCGTCACAACTGTGGCGGGGTTTTCTATTTAAAAGGGCTTAGCGAACTCTGTCTCTTCGGTTGCTTCAAGTTCCAGCAAGCGATTCCATTTTGCGGTTCGTTCAGAGCCATGGGTTGAGCCGACTTTGATTTGTTCGGCGCGCCAACCGGTTGCGATATCGGATAGCCAGGAATCTTCTGTCTCACCGCTACGCGCAGAAACCACGGTTGCAAAGTTATTTTTGTGGGCGTGCTCTAAAACCCGTTGCGTAGATGTGACCAAGCCATTTTGATTGGCCTTAATAAGAACGGCATTTGCACTACGCTCTCGGATACCACGCTCTAAGCGACGGAGATTGGTTGTAAATAAATCATCGCCCAATATTTGTAACTTTTTCGAAGCTAGCGAAGTAAATGAACTCCAGGCCGCCCAATCGTCTTCGGCGAATGGATCTTCGATAGAAGATATTGGATAAGTCGCAACCAAACTGAGCATCTCTTCTACAAATTCTGGCGATGTAAATTCCTGCCCAGAAGTTGTAAGGCAATATTTTCCATCTGAATAAAATTGAGTTGCAGCAATATCAAGAGCCAAAGAGACTTGTCCAGAAAGCCCAAGCAGTTCGATCTGCGCCAATACAAATTCACAGGCATCAGCTGTTGATGGAAATGAGAGACCGAGTCCGCCTTCATCAGCAACAAGATGTGTAATCCCATGCGCCTTGCCATCACTTGCGGCCCGTTCGCGGATTGCTGTAATCCAGGAAAGCGCCTCGGCAAAGTTTTCTGCTGCGTGTGGAATTACAAGAACATCTTGAATATCTAGGCTGCGATTGGCGTGTGCTCCTCCAGATAAAATATTTACCATCGGCATTGGAATCAATAGCGCCCCTTCAGGTTGGAAATAGCGCGCTAAAGATTTTCCAGTGGCATGGGCTGCAGCTTTCGCAACGGCAAGCGATGTTGCCAAGGTGGCATTGGCACCGATTATTTGATGGCCCGGCGTTGGATCTACTTCAACCAATAAGCCATCAATTGCCGCCAATTGCAAACTATGTCCAATTAACTTTGGTGCAATCTTGGAATTTATATTTTCAATAGCGATGTAAACGGATTTACCGCCATAGAAGTTCTCGGACTTAGGAGTTCCTGCATCGCGAAGCTCGTGAGCCTCGTGAGCGCCGGTTGAAGCACCTGATGGAACTCGCGCAGTGTGCATAGAACCATCGCTCAGCGTTAAGGTAACGGCGACAGTGGGGCGTCCTCTGGAATCTAAAACTTGATAGCCCAGAACCTGCTTGATATTCATTTTTTAATTCTCATTGGCTAGCGCTACTAAATAACTTCTCGAATGTCATACCTGAATCTAACAGCGCCGACTTTGTTAACGCCACTAAACGATCCTGCGCCGATTGATCTAAATAATTAACAGGTGATACCCCTTCGACCCTTGCTAAGGCGATAAGCGCAACATGGTATGGAAGGCTTTTAGCAACACTTATACGACTAGTTTGTCTATAAGCAGCGAGAAAGTTGTTGGCTGTGGCGATTAATTTATCTCGCTCAGAAGGGTTCTCGGCGCGAATAACTTTGCAGAGTAGGTGAGCGCTGACAAAGGCTAAGTCGAATACTGGGTTGCCAGTGTGGGCTACCTCGAAATCTAAAACGATTGGGCTGTGATCGCTAGTTGCCATAATATTTTTTGGCGAGAAATCCCCGTGTACCAAAGTGGTCTTTTGGGTTGTGATCTCGTTAATTAAATTAGAAATAATTTCTACCAGATTAGGATTCTTATCCTTGACTGAACGGTAGAACGGGCTAACGCGCAACTGTTCGAAGAGCGAATCTTCAATAAATTTATCTTTTATCTCAGATGATTGCGCTGCCGCGTTATGCCATTTCGCCAATACCTTGCCGAGTTTTTCGCCCATCTCTGGGTGGATTCGTCCTTCTAACATATCTTGCTTCCAATTAGTGCAGCTATGGGGCAAGTGCGACATCGTTAAAGTGAAATTGTCGGGATCGATATCAATTAACTCTGGCACGCTATCTGGGGTAATAGAGTGATAAACGCGCATCGCATCTGCTTCAACGATGGCCCGGCGCTGATCGGCCACCCATTTAGCTTTCGTCTTAAGTTCTGGTAGCGCCTGCTTTACTACTAGATCCACCTGTTCATTTTGAACAGCCAATACGACACAAGAAACGCCACCTGTGAGAACTTCTACGGTGGCGTTACCTGTTAATAGTCCGCGCTCAGTTAGGTATAGAACTACCGAACTTTCGTCGAGCACGTGGTGTTTTTACTTAATCTCTTTAAACTAACCCTTTAGTGAACCGGATAAGAGGCCACGCAAGAAGTAACGACCTAGGAATAGGTAGACCAGCAAGGTTGGGATCGAAACGATCAACGAAGCTGTCATGTTATTTCCGTAGTAAACCTGGTTACCGGAACCGGTAATGAAGTTCAGCGCTGTTGTTGCAACAGATAACTTCGGTGATCCACCAGTTAAGAAGATCGCGAAGAGGAAGTCGTTCCAAGCAGATGTGAACTGCCAGATAAGAACAACCACGAATCCTGGGATCGAAAGTGGCAAGAAGATAGTGCGGAAGATACGAATCATGCCAGCGCCATCAACGCGAGCCGCTTCAATGAGTTCGTTAGGGATTGCCGCGTAGTAGTTACGGAAGATCAAAGTACAGATCGGAATACCGTAGATAACATGGGCAAATACCAAGACATAGATCGTGTTACCGATTCCGGCCCATTGGTTGAACTTAGTAAGCGGGATCATGATCGCTTGGTATGGAATAAACATACCGAAGAGGAATGTGGTGAATACAAAGGTTGATCCGCGGAAGCGCCACTTAGCAAATACGAAACCGTTGATCGCACCAATTACCGCCGAGATAATTGAGGATTGAACAACGAAGAAAAGTGTGCGGAACATCGGCTCGCGCAAGATCTCCCAGGTTGGTCCCCAGGCGCTGAAATCTAATGTAGTCGGCGGAATGAATGCCGCAGATTGGGTAACTCCAGTAATTCCCTTAACCGAGTTGATCACCATGATGTAGATCGGCAGGGCTGCAATTACAAAGAGAATAGTCAGCGCGAAATAGCGGAAGACCAACCAGAACTGGCCTTTACCATCGAGCTTCTTCTTATTGCGGACATCAACCTTACGCGTGACGCGGGATGCGATATCTGAACTCATTTGTTCGCCTCCTCGGTCTTATTTACATAGATTAGATATGGAATAACGGCTACCGCGATCATCAAGAGAATTACGATTGCGATCGCTGCGCCCTTGGCATAGTTCTGGAAGTCGAAGATCACTTGCCACATGTAGATCGCAAGCACCTTGGTTACATAACTCTTGGTTGCGATACCGAAGATCAAATCAAATACCTTCATGGAGATATGGCCCAAGATAATCAAGACCGTTAAGAATGTTGGAGATAGTTGAGGGAACAAGATGTGGCGATAGATTTTAAATTCGCTAGCACCATCCACACGAGCTGCCTCGCGAAGGTCATCTGGAATGCCACGGAAGCCTGCCAAGAAGAGCGCCATCACATAGCCAGACATCTGCCAGATCGCTGGCAGAGACATCGCGAACATCGAGCCTGCCTCAGATGTATACCAATCGCTCTGTAGAGCTCCTAGGCCAACTTTCTGCAAAACGTAGTTAAGGCCCGTGGCATCGGCATCACGTGCTGAGTCCATCAACCAGCGCCAGGAAGTTCCCATCGCAATAAATGAGATCGCCATTGGGTAGAGATATGTAGAGCGGAAGAATCCTTCCCCCTTAATTCCCTTTTCAAGTAGCAAAGACATAATCAAGCCGGAGAGTAAACATCCGATCATAAAGACTGCGGTAAATTTCAAAAGGTTAGAGAGAGCGTGGGTGAACTCAGGGTCTTGCCAGAGTTCTACATAGTTGGTGAACCCAACGTAAAAGACATCTTCGGTGTAAGAGTTGGTGCGATTCTGTAGCGATTCGCGAAATGTGTAACCGATCATTCCGTATACGAATATCGCCATCGCGATAATCGATGGGAGAACGAAAAAGAATCCGCCCCAAGGGCTATGGACTCGATTTTTCTTTGCTTTCACAGGGATTACACCTTTCAAAATACTTAATTATTTAAAAGTGTCGAAGTTCTGGCGAAACCTTTCGATCTCACCAGAACTTCGACAACTTATTTAAGGTTTAACAGAAATAGCTAATTAGCTATTTACGTGTGCCTTTAGAGCTGCATCAAGTGCCTTGACGAAGCCCTTCTTGTCCTTAGCTCCGCCTGAATAGAAGCGTCCAACTGCTGAGTTGTACGCTGCCATTCCTGCATTGCCCCAGTTAACGCCGTGGACAGTTGAACCGACTAGGCGATCCTTCTTCCATGACTTCATTGCTGCCTGGAGGTATGAGTCGTAGAGCTTTGGATTTGAATCTGTACGAACTGCGATTGAACCCTTCTTAGGGTTGAAGGCATCTTGTCCAGCCAAAGATCCGCAGACCTTCAACCAGGCGATACCTGCATCGCGGTTTACAGCGCCCTTAGGCAATGTAAATGAATCTGATAGCCACTGGTAGATACCGTTAGTACCTGGACCTGGAGCCCATGTGTAGTCCTTGCCTAGCTTTAGGCCTTCAGACTGCCACTGTGATGAGGCCCAGTCACCCATGATGAAGAAGCCGGCTTTACCTGTTGTTACAAGCTTGCCTGCATCTGGCCAGTCGAGTGACTTGCTTGAGTTACCGTAAGCAAGAATCTTTGCTAGGTAATCAATTGCCTTAGACACTTCTGGACCGCTCCACTTTGTCTTACCTGTCCATAGACCATTGAACTTATCTGGTCCCATTGAAGCAAGTAGTACATAGTCGAATAGGTGAGCAATCGCCCAGTCGCCGTTACCAGCTAGTGCGATTCCGTCGATTCCGACCTTCTTAAACTTCGCCATATCAGCGAGCATTGCATCAAGTGATGCTGGTGCCTTTGTGATTCCAGCCTTCTTAGCTGCTGCTGGGTTCCACCATAGAACGTTTGAACGGTGAATGTTTACAGGTACAGAGTAAATCTTTCCCTTGACGGTAATTGTCTTGATTAGATCCTTAGGGAAAATCTTGTCCCATCCCTCTGACTTGTAGAGGAATGAAAGGTCTTCAATCTGTCCGGCCTTTACATATGATGAAAGTTCTTCACCAGCATGTGCCTGGAATGTGTCAGGTGGATTGCCCGCTTGCATACGTGATACAAGAACACCCTTTGCGTTAACGCCTGCTGCACCTGCAACTGTTGCGTTAATGAATGGTGTATTTGGGTTTAGACGGTTGAACTCAGTTGTCATTCCTTCTAGACCTGCAGCTTCTCCACCTGATGCCCACCAGGTAAAGATTTCTAGTTGCTTATCAGTTGCAGCAGATGATGC
>JBEAMT010000088.1:0-7774 GCA_041165825.1 Actinomycetota bacterium
GATGCATCTGCAGGAACAATCAAATCTGGTGGCGCAACCCGTCGCGCAGCCAAGATGGTTGTCCTTGATGTTGATCACCCAGATATCGAAGAATTCATTGAAACTAAGGTCTCTGAAGAACAGAAGATTCGCGCACTTCGCGATGCTGGCTTTGATATGGACCTCGGTGGAAAAGACATCATCAGCGTTCAATATCAGAACGCAAATAACTCAGTTCGCGTTTCAGATGAATTCATGCGCGCCTATGAAAATGGCGAAGAGTTCGGTCTAAAGGCTCGCTCAACCGGTGAAGTTATTGAGACAACAGATGCTCGCAAACTCTTCCGCAAGATGGCAGAAGCTGCATGGGCATGTGCTGATCCAGGAATCCAGTACGACGACACAATTAACGATTGGCACACAAACCCAGAGACAGGTCGCATCAATGCGTCAAACCCTTGCTCTGAGTACATGTCACTCGATAACTCATCATGTAACTTGGCTTCACTTAACTTGATGAAGTTCCTAAAGGCTGATGGTTCATTCGATGCTAAGACATTTGGTCGCGCAGCAGAAATGATCATTACTGCAATGGATATCTCAATCTGTTTCGCAGATTTCCCAACTCAAGCAATTGGTGAGACAACCCAGGCTTACCGTCAGCTCGGTATCGGATATGCAAACCTTGGCGCGCTTCTTATGGCATCAGGCCTGGCCTACGATTCTGAAGGCGGACGCGCTCTTGCCGGTGCAATCACATCACTGATGTCAGGTATTACTTACAAACGCTCAGCAGAACTCGCTGGCATTGTTGGTCCATACGATGGCTTTGCACGTAACGCATCTGCTCACGCACGCGTTATGCGCAAGCACGCATCAGCATCATCATCTGCTAAGTCTGCGACAACACTTGATATCGATGTCTGGACAGAAGCAAATAAAGCATGGGATGCATGTCTATCAACTGGCGATAAGAACGGCTGGCGTAACGCACAGATCTCTGTGCTTGCACCAACCGGAACAATCGGTTTGATGATGGATTGCGATACAACTGGTATCGAACCTGACTTCTCATTGGTTAAGTTCAAGAAGCTTGTCGGTGGCGGATCTATGCAGATCGTTAACCAGACAGTTCCAGCAGCTCTTCGTAAGCTCGGATACACCGAAGAAACCATCGAAGCGATCGTTGAATTTATCGCAGCAAATGGCCACGTAATCGATGCACCAGGCCTTAAGCAAGAGCACTACGACGTATTCGATTGCGCACTTGGTGCACGATCAATCGCTCCAATGGGCCACGTTCGCATGATGGCTGCTTGCCAGCCGTTCCTATCAGGCGCAATTTCAAAAACAGTTAACCTCCCAGAGGATGCAACTGTTGAAGATGTTGAAGAGGTTTACTACGAAGGTTGGAAGCTCGGTCTTAAGGCGCTCGCTGTTTACCGCGATAACTGCAAGGTCGGACAACCTCTATCTGATGGCAAGGCGAAGAAGAAGGATGCTCCTGCTGAATCAGAAGCGATTGCAACTCCGGTTCGCAAGCGTCTTCCAAAGTCACGTCCATCAACAACAACATCATTCTCTGTTGGCGGCGCCGAGGGTTACATGACCTCAGGTGCATACGCTGATGGTGCACTTGGTGAAGTATTCCTAAAGCTTGGCAAGCAGGGTTCAACTTTGGCCGGTGTAATGGATGCGTTCTCAATCGCAGTTTCAATCGGACTCCAGTACGGCGTTCCACTAGAAACATTCGTTGAGAAGTTCACTAACTTGCGCTTCGAACCAGCAGGTATGACAGATGATGCAGATATCCGTATGGCACAGTCCATGATGGATTACATCTTCCGTCGCTTGGCACTTGATTACTTGCCATTTGAAACACGTTCTGCGATGGGGCTCTTCACAGCCTCAGAGCGTGCACGTGCACTAGAAACAGGCGAGTACACAGAAGATGCAGCGGTAGAAGCCCCAAAAGCACCAGCCGCAGCTGCGCCTGCGGCGGCTCCTGTGGCTGCAGCTCCAAAAGCAGTTGAGGTAAAGATCGAACCAGCACCAACTACTCAAACACTTGCTCCAACAATCGGATCATCTTCTGATCTCCTTGAATCAATGGGAATCAAATCAGATGCACCGCTATGTATGACATGTGGCGTGAAGATGCGTATGTCTGGTGCTTGCTACGTCTGCGAAGGCTGCGGCAACACATCAGGTTGTTCATAAGTCTTATCCATACCCCGTTAAAAAGCCCCGCTGATTAATTTCAGCGGGGCTTTTTTACTTCAGAATTTATTAGAAATTAAGCAACCAGAATTGAACGCTTTGATAGCCCCATAAAGTAGCCATCGATAAGTGTTTCAGGTGCTGCACTTGTATCAGTTGCAGCACCCAGTGAGATAAATAGCGGCGTGAAGTGCTCAACGGTTGGATGCGCAAAACGCACACCAGGTGCTAAATCTTTATAAGAAGCAAGTGCATCGACATCACCGCGCGAAAGTGCTTCTGCAGCCCAGGTATCGAAATCACTTGACCAGCCAGGGGCTGCGGCGTTAGGCGACCAATCGCGAAGGTAGCGAAGACCATGTGTCATAAAACCAGAGCCAATGATCAAAACTCCTTCATCGCGAAGTGGTTGTAAACGTTTTCCTATCTCCATAAGTTTTCCGGGATCAGAAGTTGGCATCGACATTTGCAAAACTGGAATATCAGCACCGGGATACATGACACGAAGCGGCACCCAAGCGCCATGATCTAGCCCGCGATCACTTTGCGCGATGCTTTCAGTCTTGGGCATTAGCGCTGCAACTTTCGCAGCTAACTCTGAAGCGTCTGGTGAGTTATAGGTCATCTCATAAAACTTACGATCAAAGCCACTGAAGTCATAAACCAGCGGGGTATTTGCGGAGGGGTTACTTAGG
The DNA here is from genome assembly GCA_041165825.1 of Actinomycetota bacterium. Lineage (GTDB taxonomy): Bacteria > Actinomycetota > Actinomycetes > Nanopelagicales > Nanopelagicaceae > Planktophila. Next base: position 2,895 of record JBEAMT010000088.1, read on the forward strand.
GTGATGGGCGCAGATTCCCAGTGGGCAGAAACGATCAGGATCGCACTTGGTTTTTCAATTCTGCCTGCGATTTCTTTTAATTGCGAGGTCCAAAGCGAATCATCAAGCAACATGGGTGCCCCATGTCCGATATATAAAGCAGGCATCTTGCTCATGATCTGATGTTATATCAAAGTAGTTGAACTTTCAACTACCCTAATTAAACAGTTCAAATAGGTGTTTTTCTCCATTTGCAATCACTTTGCAAAGATAAGATTGCGACTTCGCGATTAAGGAGATTTCTGTGGGACAAGCGTTACCAAGCAAGATGGTGCATCGCTTGGTGACCCTTAATGCAATGAGCTCTTTTCTTATGGGCTCACTAGGCTTTTCTATTCAATTGATCAAGCGCGACTTTGAATTAACTCGCGTAGTTGCAAGTTGGCACAATATCGGCTGGGCGGCAGCACTTGTCTGTATCTCATTTTTATTGCTGGGTCATGGCCATCGCCGCCCTGCACACGAAACAATTCGCTTTGGTTGGGCGCTTTTGATCTTGGGATCTTTGGTTTATTGCTTTAGCCCAAATATCTACTTCTCAGTTCCTGCGGTAATTCTTACCGCATCTGGCTCGGTGATCGCCGGAAATACAACGACTGCGATCTTAGGTGCGCACTCTAAGACCGCCCTGAAGAATATGTTTCGGTCTACCGGTGTGGGTCTTTTTATGGCTTCAGTCTCACCGACAGTTATTGGCATAACAACACAGGCTGATATTCCATGGCGCGTAACTGTTGCAACCACTGCAGTTCTAATCGGATTGTTAGCGCTAAAGATTGTTCCTGAATTAGAGGCGCGCCCTGAACCAGATCATGCCGATAGCAAAATTGTCTGGAATAGCGCCATGATCTCAATCTTGTTCTTTGCCTTCATGACGATAACCATGGAAGTCTCGCTCTCGGCCTGGGCGGTAGATCTTCTAAATGAGCGCGGGGCTGAAGTAAAGGCATCGGTCTTATTTGCAACGATTGCTCCTTACTTTGTGGCCCTAACGCGCATCTATCTTTCAACAAAAGATGAACATAACCTCCAGCGCATCTGGCGTTTTTCTTTTGTTGCGATCGCCTCGGGCACCTTGCTAGTTATCTTCGCTTCATCACCAACGTTGACCTTGGCTGGGCTGATTATTGCCGCAGCTGGTATCGGTCCATGTGCATCGATAGCGATCGCAAATGCATCATCTACGGCGCAGGGTTCTGATCGGGGAATCGCAGTATTTGTAATTGGTATGGGTATTTCAAATGGAGCATCGCCTTGGATTATGGGTTTTGTTAGCGAAAACTTCGGTTTTGCAGCAGCCTACGGAGTTATTCTTCTAGCGTTAATTGCTGCTACTTATCTCTTCACAGTTATAAATAAGAAAAATTAACGGGGAAGCCGCAACCCCTGCATTCCACCGTCGACACCTAGCGCTGTTCCTGTGGTTGATGCTTGTGCGGGATTTGCCAGAAAAACAATCGCGCTAGCAACTTCTACAGGCGAAACCAAACGTCCGATTGGCTGGCGCGCTTGCAACGCTGCATATTCCTTATCTGGATCAGAAGCTTTGGAAAGTAAATTTTTGATCCAAGGCGTATCTGATGTTCCAGGATTAACGCAGTTAACACGCACACCATGGGCTATGCCATCGGTAGCCATGGCGAGAGTTAGCGCATAGATAGCGCCTTTACTCGCGGCATAGACGGCGCGATTGGGAACGCCTGCAGTTGCAACCAGCGAACAAGTGTTAACGATTGCAGCGTGCTTACTGGCCTTTAGATACGACATGGCTGCAGCGCTCATGCGACCTGTGCCAAAGACATTTACGTTAAAGACACGGTGCCATTCTTCTTCAGTTGCTTGTTCAACTGTACCGATAGCGCCAATGCCTGCGTTATTAATCAGAATGTCTAAGGTATTGCTCTGGCTGGCAAATTCAGCAAATGCTCTCTTAACGCTATCTGGGTTTGCGATATCGCATTCGATAAAGGTGGCAACTTGGTCCATCTCACCCGCACGCAGATCAAAGCCGAATACTTTTGCGCCTTGATCCGATAATTTGCGAGCGACTTCCAATCCAATTCCAGAGCCCGCTCCAGTGACAATGGCGGTTAAGCCCGCGAAATCCTTACTTGTTGATTGGCTCATTATTTTGCTCCTGCTTTATAGGCTTTAACGTGGTTGGTTATTTCACCGATACCTTCAATGCCGGTCTTTAGAACATCTCCAGCCTTGAGATAAATCGGTGGCTTAAAGCCCATTCCTACGCCGAAAGGCGTTCCGGTATTGATGATGTCGCCGGGGCAGAGCTCCATAAATTGGCTGATGTACCAAACGATGTGGTTGATGCCATATAGCAAATCATCGGTATTGGAATCCTGCTTCATCTCACCATTTACTGAACACCATAAGCGCAGGTTATGAGCGTTAATTGAATCTGCGGAGACGATAACAGGGCCTACTGGATTAAAGGTTGGAAAAGATTTTCCCTTAACCCATTGCCCGGCGCGCTCCATCTGCCAGTGGCGCTCTGAAACATCTTGCGAAACCGTGTATCCCAGGATGAATTCTGCAGAATCTTCAGGAGAGTTTAGATAAAGAGCGGACTTGCCAATAACAATTGCAAGTTCAACTTCGTAATCTGTGGCTTGGCTATTTGGTGGAATAACTATGTCATCGTTGGGGCCGGTGATCGAATCGGGTGCTTTCATAAAGATAACTGGCTCAGGTGGAGTATCAAATCCGGCCTCTTTGATGTGTGCTAAATAATTAAGTCCAACGCAAATAATCTTGGTTGGTTTATTTATAACTGCGCCATAGCGAAGACCAGCAAGAGGTGTGCGCGGAAGCGAATTTAGATCAGCGTTGGCAACGAGTTGATAGCCACCGGCTTCTAGCGTTGGGCGATCCCAATCGCTAATAAGTGAATCCACATAGATTGCGTTATCACCATCGATAACAGCTGGTCGTTCTGATCCGTATTCACCAATACGTGCGATTTTCATTAATCCTCCAGGTCTTGAGCAACCTTATATGAGTAAGTAAGGCTTGGTCACGGGCGCTGTCGCTGATTTTCGCTACTGTGCCCCCATGGGGATAGAGCTACAAATATGAGTGATCTTTCTGCGAAGGTGCGATCTGCTCTTGATGCAGCAGTCGCCGCCATTGGGGGATCACCACGTGAAGGCCAGATTGAAATGGCTGAAGCGGTGGCAAATGCCCTCACCGATCGCCATCACTTAATGGTGCAGGCCGGCACAGGTACCGGAAAATCTCTGGCTTATTTAATTCCAGCACTTGTTCATGGCCGCAAAGTTTTGATTGCCACCGCAACCTTGGCGCTGCAACGTCAATTGGTAGAACGTGATTTACCTGCAGTTGTCCCAGCCCTTGAAAAAGAGTTGGGTCGCGAAATTACATACGGAATTTATAAAGGCGTCGGAAACTACATCTGTTTGCAGAAGATGAATTCCGATGAGCCAGATCCAGATGGCGAAGTTTTACTGGAAGTTAGTTATCTCGAAAAGGATGCCAAACGCTTACATGCGTGGGCGAAGACTCCAGGTGTGTCAGGAGATCGCGATGATGCGCCAGATGTCGATCGTCGAGTTTGGGCAGCAAATTCACTATCTGGGCGCGAATGCGTAGGCGCTGATGTTTGCAACTACGGGCCACAATGTTTTGCAGCACTTGCTAAAGCGAAGGCGCAAACTGCAGATGTTGTTGTCACGAACCACACGCTGCTGGCAATCGAAATCGTTGATTCGCATCCAATCTTGCCCGAGCGCGATGCGGTGATCTTGGATGAGGCTCACGAATTCATGGATCGCACAACGCAGGCAGTTACTGAAGAACTCACATCGGCGCGCGTAATTCGCGCCGCCGCCATGGCGCGTAAGCATATGCCGGGCAAGTTAGCTGATGCCTTTACTAAGGCTGCCGATAATTTCCATGATGCGATGGCAGATTACGGAGATCAAATCCGAGGTGATTTTGCTGCGCAAGGTCGGCTTGAAGAAATTCCTTCTTCACTTGAAGCACCTATTCGTAAAGTTAAAGATGCCGCGGCTGCGATCGTGCAGATCATCAACGCCGATGACGACATTATCGATTCTGATGCGGTCGCTGAACGCGCAAGAGTTAAAGGCGCGGTCTCTGAGATCAACACAACCTGTGGCAAGTTATTGAAGATGGGCAACACCCATGTGCTTTGGTACGAACCAACTTTCTCAACGCTGCATTTAGCACCCCTTTCTGTCTCTGAAGTCCTGCGCGCGAATTTGTTAACTAAGACCCCAGTTATCGCAACATCTGCAACGCTTACCGTAGGCAACGGCTTTGATGCGATGGCGCGCAGCATCGGCTTTGTGGTTGGTTCTGACGCTGATTCTGAAGGTGAAGATGGCGATATTGATCCCGCAAATGTGCAGATGCTCGATGTTGGATCTCCTTTTGATTTCGCCAATCAAGGCGTTCTATATATGCCAAAACATTTACCTGAACCCGGGCGCGATGGTCCAAGTGCAGAGGTATTAACTGAACTAGGCGAGTTAATTGATGCGGCAGGCGGTCGCACACTGGCGTTGTTTAGCTCTTGGCGCGGTGTCGAAGCAGCCGATGCACATCTGCGTGATGTATTGAAAGAGTTGCCAATCACAATCATTACGCAAAAACGCGGCGATGCGGTTGGTCCACTTGTCGAACGTTTCGCAAAAGATGAAACTTCAATCTTGCTCGGCACAATGTCGCTCTGGCAGGGCGTTGATGTTCCAGGTTCATCTTGCATCTTGGTTGCGATAGATCGCATCCCATTTCCACGTCCAGATGAACCAGTTATGTCAGCTCGTGCATCGCTGGCAGAT
>JBEAMT010000089.1:0-8255 GCA_041165825.1 Actinomycetota bacterium
TTATATCTGTAACACTACCAAAGCTAAACCCGCCAATACCGTAACTACATGAGAAGATCTACCCGTGCAAAAGTGGAATTACATGGCGATGCTCATATTTACAGTTTGCGGATCATTCTGGTTGGAGATCGCTTTTAAAGTTGGTGTTCTACGTCGAATTAAAAGAGTCATCCTCAGTGTTCTTCCAATAAGTACTTTATTTCTTCTCTGGGATGCATATGCCATTTCTAAAGGACATTGGTTCTTTGATCGTGATCAGATGCTCGGAATTGTTGGCCCGCTAAATATTCCACTAGAGGAATACCTATTCTTCATCGTGATTCCGATGGCGGCGATTATGACTATCGAAGGCGTAACAACCGTTAAACCGCATTGGCGTAAAGACGAGTTTGGTAAATGAACTACAGCGACATCGCAATCACCGCCTTTGCCGTCGCTGTGATGGCTGATCTTTTCCTCTTTAAAAATTCGCTGCTAACGCGCCCAGCTTTCTGGACTTCTTACGGAATCATCCTGCCATTCCAATTCCTGACTAATTGGTGGCTTACTTCAAAAAATATTGTTATGTATCACCCAGATGCAATTGTTGGGCTTCGTATCTTCTCGGCACCCGCTGAAGATCTTCTTTTTGGCTTTGCGCTATTGCTCGGCACCATGGATATGTGGGAGTTCTGGGGCCGACGCGGCATGCAACGCGATCCTCACCCAAATAAGAAAAAAAGCGAAGACAACAATTGAGAAAAATCGGATTTCTATTTGATCTAGATGGCACCCTGGTTAATTCTCAAGATGCAGTAATGAACTCTTGGATAACTATGGCAAATGAAGCTGGCATTCCACTCGAAGCGCTAGCTGGTCATCACGGTGTACCTGCCGAACAAACTTTGAAGAAAGTCCTCTCAGATCGTGAAGATGCGGAAATTCAAAAGTGGATTCGCAGAGTAACTGATTTGGAAATTGCAGATATTGATGGCGTGCATGCCGTACCCGGAGCGCTTGAATTACTAGCTGAACTTAATGATCGCGAAATACCTTGGACGATCGTCACCTCTTGTACAACTGATTTAGCAATCGCACGTACTCGGGCGGCAAAGATTCCGATGCCTGCTAATTCGGTTACCTTTGATCAAGTTAGTCGCGGCAAACCATTTCCTGAACCATTTATTTTGGGCGCAGATCGTTTAGGTCTGCAAACAGATCAGTGTTGGGCCGTTGAAGATGCACCGGGTGGTGTTACATCTGCAAAAGATGCTGGTTGCACCGTCGCTGGCGTTTTGACTACGCATACGCGTGAAGAGTTGCCTCATGCCGACCATCACCTGGAGCATTTAAATCAACTCCTTGGCAAAGCAGGGATTTAAGTACAGTAAAGTTCACTCATCCCCACCAGGGACGGTAGCTCAGTTGGTTAGAGCCCCGAACTCATAATTCGGTCGTCGTCGGTTCAAGTCCGACCCGTCCCACGTGTTTAAAGTAGAGAATCTGCTCAAAGCTTCGCTCTCCATTTTCTTCGCCTTGCTATTGATGTTGCAATTCTTATCTTTTCCTGGCCAATTTCGCTACATGGCTGAAAATGAACCCGAAAATTCTTATCTGCGGTGGCCGCTCACCCTCTTAGCATTCTCGGTTATAGCAGCAATAGAAATCAGCATCATATGTTTATGGAAACTCATAAATAATTTATCTGCTGGCCGAGAATTGCTCAACCGCAAAAAATATTTAACGATAATAATATTCTCTTTTTCATATATTTGGATCATTCTTGCGATTGTATGGATGGTAGTTGTATGGAATGCCGATGATCCTGGTTTACCAGTAGTGCTGACCGTTATTCAATGTGCATTTACAGTGCTAATTCTTGTTTTTCTATTTTTTAGAAAAATTATAAATAAAAGAAACAACTTGGACTAGATCAAGCGATTGAAATTTGCTCTCGGACGCTTGGGTATTGCGCAGTAGAGGAACGTTCTACTAACTCAGGCTGGAAAAGTACATGTTGATGGATATGGGTATCCGGTAGTTCGCACTCTTGAATTACTAATTCGGTTGCGGTGTAACCAAGTTGGTATCCATCCTGCGCCACAGTTGTGAGGGGAACTAAAGCGTTTGGTGCAAGTTCAATATCGTCAAAACCCATCACAGAGATATCTTCCGGAATTTTTATTCCTGCTTCGATCAATCCTCGCATAAAACCAAGTGCGATCAAATCATTTCCGCAGAAGACAGCGGAAGATTTTGATTTAGAGTCCAGGAATTTTTTGGCACCTAACTCTCCCCCGTGTGTTGTAGGCGAAGGTATTTCTATGAAATTAAGTGTGGCGCCCATTTCCTCAGCCGCCAACTTTGCGCCTTCGCCTCTTTCAATAAATTGATTAATTGTACTTTCGTAAACATAAGTTATTTCGCGATGCCCCAGATCTACCAAATGTCCAATGGCAACATGACCGCCTCTTATGCCATCCACCTTCGCTGAACAATGGACATCGAAGTAGCGGTTGGTATCAATCAATGTTACTGCGATGTTATTTGAACGCAGAAAATCAAGATTGTCCGTCTTGCCTCGAGTTGGCCAGATCATTATTCCCTGAACGTTCTGTCCAGCTAAAGTTTGGATGTACTTTCGCTCTTTCTCATGCGAGTGGTCGTGATTACAGAGGAATAGGGAGTAACCGTTCTGGTTGGCGGCATCCTCTGCACCACGTGCAATCTCAGTAAAAAGTGGGTTTGAAACATCAGGAAGCAACAGCGCAAGTGTCTTTGAATTGGATGCATTAATCTTTTTTGCAAAGCTGCTTGAGACAAAGCCGAGTTCGTCCATCGCCTGTTGCACTTTTTCGAGCGTTGCTGGTGCAACAATTTCAGGGCGATTGAGTACGTTAGAGACAGTTCCGATCGAGACACGTGCCCTGCGTGCTACGTGGCGGACGCTAACTGTCATGTTGGAATTTTTCGCCCTCCGGGGCGATTAGTCAAGGAACCCCTGTTTTTACGCCTAGATTCGGATCATTTTTTGATATGACTTTGAACAGTTCAAAATAACTACGTTTTGAACGTTTCAAGTACTTTTTGATAACGAAAATTTTTTATTTATTTGCTAGTTATTGAACAATTTCTACAGTAATTTGGCTATGCATTTGGAAATCAACTTTAAAAGAAAGGTCGACAATGCGCGCAACCAAACGTAAGTTTATTGCAGTTGCTTCTGCAACTCTCGTTGCTGTAAGCGGAACAATTTCCTTGAACTCCGCTTCTGCTGCAATAACCCCCTCGTTCTGTCCTCGTTTTACTGGAACCTTAACTGTTCTATCAACTGTTATCTTGGAGAAGCCAGATGGATTAGTCGAGCAGGAAATTGCCGATAAGTTCATGAAGGCTTGCCCAAAGACAAAGATTAAGTTTATTGGTGTTCCAGCAAACGATCTTGTAACAAAGCTCACCGCTATGGCAATTGCTGGAAACGTTCCAGATATGTATGCATCAGATGCTGTTAATACAGTAAAAATGGCGGCTCTTAACATTCCACTTGAACTCCGCGCCGCTCTTGGCCAAGATTACATAGATGGATTTGCTAAGGAAAATGTTGGCGAAATGACTATTGGTGGAAAAATTTATTCCGCCCCTTGGTTTAGCATCCCAACAGCAATTTTGTATCGCACAGATCTCTTTGCAAAAGCTGGAGTGAAGCCTCCAAAGACTTTCGAAGAGTTCATCACAGTGTGTAAGGCTCTTACCAAAGACACTGATGGAGATGGAAAGATCGATCAGTACGGATGGGCAATGGTCGGAACTGACAATGGTTCTGGTCAAGGTCGATTCAACACAATCGCTCGTAATATGGGAGCAGTTGATGTTGGCAAGGATTCATCTGGTAAATGGGTAACGCAAATAGATTCCCCAGGTTGGAAAGCTGCGCTTAAGCTTTACAAAGATGCAGTTGATGTCGGTTGCGTTCCTCCAGGACAGTTCCAAACTGGATACCCAGAAGCATCTGTGCAGATTGGTAAGGGACAAGCAGCGATGATGATCACTGGCCCTCACACAATCGGTGTTGCTCTAACTGCTAACCCTGCAGCTAAAGGCAAGTTGGCTGGAGCGCCAATTCCTTCAGTGGCCGGAGTTCCTGCTACTACTAGCTTGAACCAATCAGGTTATGCGATTGCTCGAAAGAGTAAGCACCGTGCAGCCGCTATTGCGTACTTGAAATTCCTTTTGAATAAGGAAAATCAACTCCGCATTAACGACGTTACCTACCGCATTCCTTCACGTTTGGATGCTCAAGCAGATCCTCAAGTGAACTCAGAAATGAGCCAAGGATTTGTGAAGGCCGGAGAAGGCAGAGTCTTCTCTAACCCACAAATCCCTTGGTACAACTCAATCGCAATTCTTTCATCTCCTGCCTACCAGGCAGCGATAAAGGGTGAAAAATCGATTGACCAGATCGCTAAAGAACAGGCTGAAAAGGCGCGAAAGATTATCGCTGATAACGGGTAACGCTTAACCGTCTGTTTGTAAATTGAGGGAAGGTGACATCGAGAAGAGGAGAAATTCTCTTCTCGATGTCACGCTTTAAATACATGACATTTATTTAGTAGGGAGAGTATGAAAAGCGCATTTAAGAAGAGAGAGAGCCGTTCTGGCTACTTCTTTACCTTGCCGACCCTTTTAATTGTCTTTTCTTTAATCATTTACCCGCTGGGTTATGCAATCTTCATAAGCATGCAGCGCACCAACTTAATCAGTGAATGGAAATTTGTTGGTGCCCGTTATTATGCCGAACTTCTAACAGATGCAGAATTTTTAAACTCACTGAAAATCAGTTTAACCTTCGCTTTTTTCGTGGTTGTCGGTAACTTTGTCGTTGGATTACTTCTAGCAGTTATTTTGAATCAAAATATTAAATTTGCAACAACTTTTAAAATAATCTTGATGCTTCCCTGGTTGCTTCCCGAAGTTGTTGTAGCGCTTATTTGGAAGTGGCTCTTTAACCCAACATATGGGCTTATTAATTACATTTTAAATACCGTTGGTCTCATTGATTCCGATGTCTCTTGGTTCGATTCAAGCACTTCTGCCCTGGCCGGAGTTATCTTCGTTGCCACCTGGAAGGGCTACCCAATTGTTATGATCATGATGTTGGCTGGGATGAAGAATATTCCGGCAGAACGTTATGAAGCTGCCGCAATTGACGGTGCTACTCGCCTACAACAGTTTAGACATATCACTATTCCGGGATTGCGACCAATATTTCTAGTTACTTGCATTCTCGAAACAGCATGGTGGTTCAAGCACTTCACCGTAATTTGGTTGATGACGTCAGGTGGACCTGCCGGTGCAACGAAAGTTGTCTCAATTAGTATTTATCAGCAAGCCTTTGGAGACTTCAACTTCGGCAAAGCTGCTGCTGAGTCAGTAATTATTTTGACTATTCTCCTAGCGGCAAGTTACTTCTATTCAAAGGCGATTCGCAATGACAATGATTAATGAGAAGAAGTACGGCCTAATGAGCGATGTAAAGGTCGCTCGCAAGATAACCAACCTCACAAGTTATAGCGTTCTTTTCTTTTTCTCTGCTTTAATAATCTTTCCAATTCTTTGGATTATTTCTACATCTCTTAAGAATGAAGAGGATCTTTTCTCACTACCTCCACAAATAATTCCTGAGAACCCAACGATTCATGCTTTCAAACAGGTTTGGATCGATCACCCATTCTTGGCTTACTTCCGCAACTCGCTGATTGTGGTAAGTATCGCAACTTTTATCTCAGTAACGTTTTCTGCGTTTGCAGCATACGGGCTTTCAAGATTTAAATTTAGAGGTCACGGAACATTTATGGCTTTCTTGCTCGCTAGCCAGCTATTCCCATCGATTATGTTGTTAATTCCTTTCTACAAGATCTACATGACCTTCGGTCTGATTAACACCCACGCGGCGCTCATCATTACCTACGTATCATTTACCATCCCGTTTTGCACCTGGATGATGCGTGGTTACTTTGATGGAATTTCCAAGGATCTAGATCTTGCGGCACAGATTGATGGCGCTGGACGCTTTAGAATCTTCCGCAGCGTGATTCTCCCGCTCTCTTGGCCAGGCCTTGCGGCAACAACCATCTACTCATTTATATCTGGGTGGAACGAGTACATATTTGCACTTGTTCTGACTCAAGATGAAGAGATGAAGACCGTTCCGGTTGGAATAGGTCAACTAGTTGGAGAATATAGAATCGACTGGGCGCAGTTAATGGCAGCCTCGCTATACGCTTTGATTCCGCTAACGATCATTTTTATATTCTTCAATAGGTACTTCATTAGCGGCCTTTCAGCCGGCGCCGTTAAGGAGTAAGTCTTACCACTCAGCGAGTGATCCATCATGGTGCGTCCAATCAGGATTGCGCCAACGATGTCCATTCTCTGCCGCTTTTCTTACCTCTGCTTCATCAACTTCAATACCTAAACCTGGTTTAGTCATAAGCTCGATATAACCATCAGGGGCATCAAAGACAGAGTAATCAATTAAATACTTCATTAGTGATCCGTTGTTGCCTCTTCCAAGACCTAAGACTTGCTCTTGAATTAAGAAATTCGGAGTTGCAAAATCCAATTGCAAGCAGGATGCCAGGGCTATTGGTCCAAGTGGACAATGCGGAGCAACAGCAACATCGTATGTTTCAGCCATCGTGGCAATTCTGCGACACTCAGAGATGCCTCCTGCATGGCTTAAATCAGGTTGAGCGACTGCGATTCCAGAACGAAGCACATCTTTATAGTCTTTGCGGTCAAAGAGGCGCTCTCCAGTTGCAATTGGGGTTGAAGTAGAGGCAACTATCAAATCAAACTTGTCAGAGAACTCAGGAAGAACAGGTTCTTCGATAAACAAAAGATTCAACGGCTCCAGGTAAGGGAAGACTCTGCGAGCCATAGCCAAGCTAAATCGGCCATGGAAATCAAGGGCGATATCGATTTTATCTCCGACATGTTCCCTCACTGCGGTAACTCGAGCAACAATGTTCTTTAGTTCTTGCGCCGTATCAATATGTTCTAAGCCATCTGAAGGTGCAAATTTAAGTGCGGTCAATCCCCTTGCTAATTGAGTATCGGCGTTTGCCAAGATCTCTTTAATATCTTCTGCAACGGGATTATGTGTGTATCCGTCTTTTCCGCCAACCCCACCAACATGTCCGTAGATGCGCACTCGATCACGGACTTGTCCGCCAAGTAATTGGTAGACGGGCACACCTAGAGCCTTACCTTTTATATCCCAGAGCGCTTGATCAATTCCGGAGATAGCTGAATCCATGATTGCGCCGCCCCGGTAAAAAGAGCCCTTCTTCATTCTCTGCCAATGACGTTCTATCTGAAATGGATCTTTACCAATTACATGATCCATTAATTCATCTACTGCAGTAGCGACAGTTAGGGCTTTACCTTCTAAGACAGGTTCACCCCATCCTGAAATACCTTCATCGGTTTCTATCTTGAGAAATAACCAACGGTGGGCAACAAAAAATAGTTCAAATTTAGTAACTTTCAAGATAGCCCCCAATAATTCAAATTTAGTTATTTCTTAGTATTTATGAAGTCTATTCTTGGCAGTAACCTTAATCAAGCAAATCTAGAAACAACTTTTTTCGTACTTGAACAGCGTTCAATAAATTCATCATTTGATATTTTTGGATCATAAAGTGAATTCCCAATTCCAACCGCTAGCGCACCTGATTGAACAAGTTCAAAAGTATCTTCAACAGAAACTCCGCCAACAGGAATGAGGTAAGAATCCTTTGGCGAAACTGATTGCAGCGCTTTCATAAATGTAATTCCTAAATTAGAAAATGGGAATAACTTCATAGTTCTAACACCATTCTTATAAGCTTGAAAGAACTCCGAAGAAGTTGCAATTCCAGGTATTGAAATTAGTCCAAGTTTCTGAGCAGCTGAAACAACTTCCAAATCAAGGTTCGGACTAATGCAGATCTCAGCCCCTGCCTTGGCTATATTTTCAACATCGTGAACCGTCATTACGGTGCCCGCTCCAACGTTTATATCTGCAGAAAGATGATCGCGTAAAGCCTTGATACTCGCAAATGCATCTGGGCTATTGAGTGGCACTTCAATAACTCTGACACCGGCAGTTACTAAATGGTCGCCCACTTCCAAGACTTTATCTGGTGTTACCCCGCGAAGAATTGCGATAATCGGCGCAGACTTCAGATTGCTAATTAATTGATCGGATTTATTCACGCTTGATTCTCCACCTT
>JBEAMT010000090.1:0-4836 GCA_041165825.1 Actinomycetota bacterium
TTCTATATTGGCGGCGGTGTAATCAAGGCCAATGCTCATAAAGAACTTCGCCAATTAGTTGAAATACTTGGCGCACCAGTTGTAACGACGTTGATGGCACGCGGCGCCTTCCCAGATTCACATCCGCTGCACATGGGTATGCCTGGAATGCACGGAACAGTTGCTGCAGTTACTGCGCTGCAAAAGGCTGATTTATTAATTACTTTAGGTGCGCGTTTTGATGATCGCGTTACTGGAAAACTTTCCACCTTCGCACCAAATGCGAAGATTCTTCATGCAGACATTGACCCCGCTGAAATCGGCAAGAACCGCCATGCCGATGTTGCCGTTGTTGGAGATGTAAGAGAAACCATTTCTGCGCTAATACCAGCGCTAAAAGAGGCTCTTGCAAAGAACCAACCTGATCTTTCGACATGGTTGCGCCAGATGAATTCATTGAAAGCGACATATCCACTTGGTTATGACCTGCCTGAAGATGGTTCACTTTCACCGCAACATGTCATCCAGCGAATTGGGCAGATATCTGGAACTGACACCATCTTTACTGCCGGCGTAGGTCAACATCAGATGTGGGCATCGCAATTTATTTCATACGAACACCCACGCACTTGGCTTAACTCAGGTGGCGCGGGAACTATGGGTTACGGAGTACCCGCGGCGATGGGTGCAAAAGTTGGCGCACCAGAAGCAACTGTTTGGGCAATCGATGGCGATGGTTGTTTCCAGATGACCAATCAAGAATTGGTTACATGCGCGCTAAACAATATTCCTATCAAGGTTGCAATTATCAATAACGAATCTCTCGGCATGGTTCGTCAGTGGCAGACGTTGTTTTACGAAGGTCGGTACTCAAATACCAATCTCGAATCAAAGCGTGTTCCTAACTTCCCAATGTTGGCCGAAAGTATGGGTTGCGTCGGACTTTCTTGCGAACGTCCAGAAGATTTAGATAAGATAATTGAAAAGGCGATGTCTATAAACGATCAACCAGTGGTTGTTGACTTCCGCGTACATCGTGATGCGATGGTATGGCCGATGGTTGCTGCCGGAACTTCAAATGATGAAATCATGATCGCTCGCGCAACTGCGCCTGACTGGGATTCACAGGAGCTCTAATGACTACTAGCCGCCGTCAACACACTCTTGAAGTTCTCGTTGAAAATGAACCAGGCGTTCTTGCCCGCGTTTCAGGCCTCTTTTCTCGTCGCGCCTTCAACATCGAGACTCTTAACGTTGGACCAACCGAAGATACTTCGGTTTCAAAGATGGTCATTGGAGTAGCTGTAGAAGGTCACTCATTAGAGCAAGTTATTGCTCAACTAGACAAACTTGTCAGTGTCATATCGATAAAAGATGTGACAAGCAAAGGCAGAGAAGTTCACGACACCCAACCCGATTACCAAAACTAACTCGAAACCAACCCGAAACAAAAAAAGGAGAAATACCGTGGCAACGATGTATCACGAAGAGGATGCAGATCTATCAATCATCCAGGGTCGCAAGGTCGCGATCATCGGTTACGGCTCACAAGGCCATGCACATGCACTTAACCTGCGTGACTCAGGGGTTGATGTTCGCGTTGGACTCAAAGAAGGTTCACCTTCACGCGCTAAGGCAGAAGCGGAAGGTCTCCGTGTTGTTTCTGTTGCAGAAGCGGTTAAGGAAGCAACTGTCATCATGATCTTGGCGCCAGATCACGTACAGCGCCATATCTACACAGATTCAATCTTGCCTAACCTTAAAGATGGCGATGCTCTCTTTTTTGGTCACGGTTTCAATATTCGATTTGGTTACATCAAGCCAACGGCAAATGTTGATGTTTGCATGGTTGCGCCAAAGGGTCCAGGACATTTGGTTCGCCGCGAGTTCGCGGGCGGTCGTGGAGTTCCTGTCATCGTTGCAGTTGAACAAGATGCAACAGGTAACGCATGGCCACTAACGCTTTCTTACGCAAAGGCAATTGGCGGACTTCGCGCAGGCGGAATCCTTACAACATTTACCGAAGAGACCGAAACAGATTTATTCGGTGAACAGTCAGTACTTTGTGGTGGAGCATCACAGCTAGTGATGTATGGCTTCGAAACACTTACTGAAGCTGGCTACCAGCCAGAAGTTGCTTACTTCGAGTGCCTTCACGAACTAAAACTTATTGTTGACTTGATGTTTGAAGGCGGAATCGCCAAGCAACGTTGGTCAGTATCAGATACCGCTGAATACGGAGATTATGTCTCTGGTCCACGCGTTATCGATCCAAGCGTTAAAGAGAACATGAAGGCAGTGCTTGCTGATATTCAATCTGGCGCATTTGCAAAGCGCTTCATTGATGATCAAGAAGCAGGAGCACCAGAATTTAAGGCGCTTCGCGCCAAGGGTGAAGCTCACCCAATTGAAGGAGTAGGCCGCGAACTTCGCAAGATGTTTAGCTGGATTAAGACTTCAAATAAAGATGATTACCGAGAAGGAAGCGCAGCGCGTGGCTAAACCTATTGTATTAATCGCTGAAGAGTTAAGTCCGGCAACCCTAGAAGCTTTAGGTCCGGATTTTGAAGTACGCAATTGTGATGGCGCAAACCGCACCGAACTCCTCGCCGAACTTGGCAAAGGGGTAGATGCAGTCTTAATCCGTTCTGCAACCAAGATGGACGCAGAAGCAATTGCTGCAGCAAAGGGTTTGAAAGTTATTGCACGCGCTGGTGTTGGTCTAGATAACGTAGATATTCCTGCAGCAACCACAGCGGGCGTAATGGTCGTTAATGCACCAACTTCAAATATCGTCTCCGCAGCAGAACTTGCCATCTCTTTGCTACTTGCTTCAGCACGTTTTATCTCACCTGCACATGCCGCTCTTCGTAATGGCAAGTGGGCGCGCTCTAAGTACACAGGCGCAGAACTATTTGAAAAAACACTCGGCATCATTGGCTTCGGTCGCATTGGCCAGTTAGTTGCTCATCGCATGCAGGCTTTCGGAATGAACGTAGTTGCTTACGATCCATACCTACAGCCAGCACGTGCCGCACAACTTGGTGTTGAACTGGTTGATTTAGACACTCTTCTATCCCGAAGTGACTTCATCACCATTCACTTACCAAAGACAAAAGAAACCGCCAATTTGATAGGTGTTGAAGCGCTCAAGAAAGTAAAGCCTTCTGTTCGCATCATCAATGCCGCTCGTGGTGGAGTTCTCGATGAGGCTGCTCTGCACGATGCGATCGTTGAAGGTCGCGTTGCTGGCGCGGGACTCGATGTTTATGTCACTGAACCTTGCACCGATTCACCGCTCTTCCAACTTGATCAAGTTGTTGCAACTCCACATTTGGGCGCATCAACTGATGAAGCACAAGAGCGCGCGGGAATCGCAGTTGCAGTTTCAGTTCGTAAAGCGCTTGCTGGTGAGCTAGTTCCTGATGCGGTTAACGTAAAAGGCGGCGCAATTCACGAAGAAATTCGTCCTTCGCTTCCTCTCGTTGAAAAAATGGCACAGATCGCAACTGCAATCGCAGGAGAGCTTCCAACTAATCTCGATGTTCATGTGCGCGGAGATATCTCTGAGCACGACTCTTCAATCTTGGCGATTAGCGCACTTAAGGGCGCACTTCTTGCAACAGGCGCCGAAGATGTCACATATGTAAACGCTCCCGGCCTTGCGGCAGCGCGCAATCTGACTTCAACCGCAGATAGCGATCCGGTAAGCCCGGAATACCGCAGCATGATCTCTCTACATTGCGCACTTGCCAATGGAAAGTCAATCACTGTTGATGGAACTTTGATGGGGATTCGCAAAGTCGAGAAAATTATTGCAATCGATGGTTTTGATCTTGATCTGCCACCAACCGATAACTTGCTCTTCTTGCGTTATGCCGATCGCCCAGGTGTGGTTGGCACAGTTGGAAATGCACTCGGCAAAGCTGGAATCAATATCGCAGGAATGCAGGTCTCGCGTGCTAGCGCCGGGGGAGATGCACTCATGTCTATAACCGTTGATTCACCGGTATCAGAGGCAATTGTTTCGGCCGTTGCTAAAGAAACTGGAGCCGATCTCGTCCGCTCAGTTACCTTAGTGAATTAACGGGCAGACTAGATATGAAAAATATAAATCTTGCCGTTATCGCAGGCGATGGCATCGGCCCAGAAGTTGTTGCTCAGGGGTTACGCGTTCTGGATAAGGTCGCTGTCAAGTACGACCTGTCTTTCAAGAAAACCGAGTACGACCTTGGTGCAGGTTATTGGCATCGCACGGGTGAGGTTCTTCCTGATTCCGTTCTTGCTGAGATCGCAAAAGCTGACGTCATTTTGCTAGGCGCCGTTGGCGATCCGAGTGTTCCAAGCGGCGTTCTAGAACGTGGGTTGCTTCTTAAACTTCGTTTTGCATTTGATCACTACATCAACTTACGTCCTGCAGTTCTGCGCGCTGGAGTAACTGGACCGCTCGCCACCAAGGCGCCAATCGATTTCATCGTTGTCCGCGAAGGAACCGAAGGTCCATATGTTGGAGCCGGCGGCGTTCTCGCTGAAGGAACCGATGCAGAAATCGCAACAGAAGAATCTTTAAATACTCGTCGCGGTGCCGAGCGAGTAATTCGCGATGCCTTTGCACGCGCGCAAAAGCGCGATCGCAAGAATTTAACTCTCGTTCACAAGAACAACGTGTTAACTCGCGCAGGTAGCCTCTGGACTCGTACCTTCAACGAAGTTGCCAAAGAGTTCCCAGGTGTAACAACTGATTACCTGCATGTTGATGCCGCATCTATGTTCTTCGTTACCAACCCAGAACGCTTTGACGTTGTCGTAACCGACAATCTATTTGGCGATATCTTGACTGATATCGCAGCGGCCATC
>JBEAMT010000091.1:0-13090 GCA_041165825.1 Actinomycetota bacterium
CATCGCCGCCCATTGGGGCAGCTGGCTTGTTCTCAGGCTTATCGGTAATTACCGCTTCTGTTGTAATGAAGAGCGCAGCGATTGATGCTGCGTTCTGCAGCGCAGAGCGAGTTACCTTAGCTGGATCAATGATTCCAGATTTGATCATGTCGACGTATTCGCCTGTTGCAGCGTTAAGTCCGAAACCAACTTCAAGGTGACGTACTTTCTCTACAACGACTCCGCCTTCAAGACCGGCGTTGATTGCGATCTGCTTAAGGGGTGCTTCGATCGAAAGTTCTACGATCTTTGCGCCAACAGCTTCTTCGCCTTCTAGCTTTAACTTCTTAAATGCTTGTGTTGCAGCTTGCAAGAGAGCGACGCCACCACCGGCGACGATGCCTTCTTCAACTGCAGCCTTTGCGTTACGCACTGCATCTTCGATGCGGTGCTTGCGCTCTTTGAGTTCTACCTCAGTTGCAGCTCCGGCCTTGATTACAGCGACGCCACCTGCGAGCTTGGCAAGACGCTCTTGCAACTTCTCGCGGTCGTAATCTGAATCTGACTTCTCGATTTCGGAACGGATCTGGGCAACGCGGCCCTTGATCTGTGCGTCATCTCCGCCGCCTTCAACGATAGTTGTCTCTTCCTTGCTGATTACAACCTTGCGAGCGCGACCTAGAAGTTCTAGCCCTGCACTCTCTAGCTTCAAACCAACTTCTTCAGAGATAACAGTTGCACCAGTAAGGATTGCAATATCTTGCAACATCGCCTTGCGACGATCTCCAAAACCAGGAGCCTTAACGGCAGCTGCACGGAAGATTCCGCGAATCTTATTTACAACAAGTGTTGCCAACGCTTCGCCTTCAACATCTTCAGCGATAATCGCAAGTGGCTTTCCTGATTGCATAACCTTCTCAAGAACCGGTACTAGATCCTTGATATTTGAAATCTTTGAGTTAACGATTAGCACGTAAGCATCTTCAAGAACTGCTTCCATGCGATCTTGGTCGGTTACGAAATATGGAGAGATGTAACCCTTATCAAAGCGCATACCTTCGGTGAGCTCTAGCTCAAGACCGAATGTATTTGACTCTTCAACAGTGATTACGCCTTCCTTGCCGACCTTATCCATCGCTTCAGCGATCATGTCACCGATAGTTGCATCTGCTGCTGAGATAGATGCAGTAGCTGCGATCTGTTCCTTTGAATCTACGCTCTTGGCCATTGAGGCAAGTTCAGCAACGATGGCAGCAACTGCCTTTTCGATGCCGCGCTTTAGCGCCATTGGGTTTGATCCGGCAGCAACGTTGCGAAGTCCTTCGCGAACAAGTGCTTGTGCAAGAACGGTTGCAGTAGTTGTTCCATCGCCTGCGACATCATCTGTCTTCTTGGCAACTTCCTTAACTAGCTCTGCGCCGATCTTTTCCCATGGATCATCAAGTTCAATATCTTTAGCGATCGAAACGCCATCGTTGGTAATTGTTGGGGCGCCCCACTTCTTTTCGAGAACAACGTTACGTCCGCGAGGTCCAAGGGTTACCTTGACTGCGTCAGCGAGAACGTTCATTCCGCGTTCTAGTCCGCGACGGGCTTCTTCATTAAAGGCAATCATCTTTGCCATGTAATTACTCCTTGTTTGTAACTCGTTTAGTGTTCAGCTAATTGGGGCGTTTTATCACTCACACCCCGAGAGTGCTAACGCCAAATCTAGACGGTCTTATTCCCCGCTGCAAAACGAGGGCGTGGGTTGGCTGTTATCGGGCTGAACGCGCCCTCATGCGGGCCTCACGGAGGCGACGCAGGCGCTTAACGAGCATTGGGGACGCCGCAAGGGCATCGTCCCGGTCGATCAGATCGTTAAGAAGTTGGTAGTAACGCGGGGCGGTGAGGTCGAAGAGCTCTTTGATTGCAGATTCTTTCGCACCAGCAAAGCGCCACCAATTGCTCTCGAAATCGAGAATACGAACTTCGAGGTCGGAAAGTGAAGACCCCTGCACGTCATTATTTTCGAGCGCTGACATAGGTGAAATCTTAGGCTAGGTATCTGCGAAATTGTGGGATTTAGACGGGATAAGGCTTTAAAGAGTATCCAAGATCATAGAAATATCTGAGATCTTCGTCCAGGGATTTACGATCGCAAATCTAAGTATCGATTGACCTTTATCTGATGAAGGTGGAATAAATCCGATTTGATCGGCCAATAATTTATCGCTCCACTTTTGATAGTCACTTGGTGACCAACCTTTGCGAGTAAAGGCAACAATGGAAAGTTCGGGTTCGCGAATTAAATCTAAATTGGGATGCTTTCGAACAAGTTCGGCGGCTTCGCGTGCAACGGTAAGAGTTTCTTCCATCGCCTCCGTATAAGCATCTGTACCGTGCGCAGCAAGTGAGAACCAGAAAGGTAATCCGCGTACGCGACGAGTTAAATGAATTGCATAATCTGCCGGTGACCAAGTGTCATCATGCAGAGTCTCTAGATAAGAAGCATGTTGGGTGTGCGTCTCTTTTGCGATCTCGGGGTTGCGATAAATAAGTGCGCACGCATCGAATGGCGCAAAGAGCCATTTATGTGGATCAACGATTAACGAATCTGCTTTTTCCACCCCATTAAATTTCGCACGAACCGATGGTGCACAAAGCGCTGCTAAACCATAGGCGCCATCGACGTGGAACCAGATATCGCGAGCGTGAGTCGCTTCGGAAACCGTAGTTAAATCATCAATAATTCCAAGGTTTGTAGTGCCGCCAGTTGCAACTACTGCAAATACACGAGTTTGAGTTGTCGAATGCAGTTGATCAATTGCTGCAGCAAGTGCGTCACCGTGCATCTTGCGATCAGCACCAGGCTCTATCTTTAGAAGTTCCACATCCATGATTTGTGCTGCGCTAGCGATTGAAGAATGAGCTTCTGCGCTACATGCAATCGCCCAACGAGTTGTATCTGGATATTTCTTTCGTGCCGCCGCGCGCGCCACAACTAACGCAGAAAGATTTCCATTTGTTCCACCTTGTACAAAAACACCACCAGCAGATTGTGGAAGCCCAGCTAAATCTGCGATCCAACGCAGCGCTTGGTTTTCGGCAAAGACAGCGCCAGCGCCTTCTTGCCATGAGCCGCCATAAAGCGAACTCGCACCAACAACTAGATCAAAAAGATTTGAGTATTCAGTTGGCGCAGATGGAATAAAGGCTAAGTTGCGCGGGTGGTCAGTTGAAATGCAGGCCTTTGCTAAAACATTTGTAAAGACTTCAAGTGCTTCATGTCCGCCCAGACCTTTTGCGGTGATTGTATTTCCAACTTCATTAAATAAATCTTCAGCGGTGCGCGGACCATCTAGCGGTGGATCATCTTTTAAACGAAGCAGGCTATAAGCCAAAATTTCTTTCGCAAGAGCTTCGACTTCTGCATTAAATGCGTGAATTGGCATAGTCGGTGCGATTGGCCTTTCGAATCAAATTTCGCATCATCGTTGGAAAGACGAAGATATGGAAGGGGAGTACAAAATACCAATACAACTGGCCGCCTAAACCGCGTGGAGAGAAACTAGCCTCTTGCACAACCGTGCGATTACTTCCGTTTTCTACGATACTAAATTCGAGCCAGGCTTTTCCAGGCAGAACCATTTCGGCGTAGAGTTTTAAACGTTTACCGCGCTCTAACTCTTCAACTCGCCAAAAATCTAAACTATCTCCAACTCGCAGAGTTAACGGATCGCGTCGTCCGCGACGTAGACCGACTCCGCCAACAATGCGATCTAACAAACCGCGTAAATACCAGAGGAAATCAGCGCCATACCAACCATTGGAACCACCAATGCTCTCGATCGCTTGCCAAATCGATGCGGCGCTTGCTTCAGTATTTGATTCGCGACGATCGCGCAGAACCATTTCGCCAGCCCATTCGGGATCGCCTTGTGCTTTCTGCCATGGCGCAGTTGGGTATGCCGCATCTGACCAACGTGTAATTACGTCGCGATCTGCAATTCGCGAAAGCGCTAATGAAATTGCGCCTTCCACATCGATAAAGCCTTCTGGTGGTGGCGGAATAATCGCGTCAATACTCTTTGCAGGATCTGCCACAACTTCGCTAATTAATGATTCAACAAGTGGGCGTGCTAATGAAGTTGGTACTGGTGTAACAAAACCGATCCAAAGGCTAGAAAGTTTTGGAGTCAAAACAGGTACCGAAACTATCCAGCGCTTGCGCAAACCTGATAGCTTGGCAAATTTCTGCATCATGTCTGCGTAAGAGAGAACTTCTTTGCCGCCGATATCGCAGATCTTGCTAACCGGTTGCTTGAGCATTGCTGCTTTACGTAGGTAATAAAGGGCATCGCGAATAGAAATTGGTTGCGTTAAGTTTGAGACCCATTTTGGTGTGGTCATAATCGGCAAGCGATGAGTTAAGTGGCGCAACATTTCAAATGATGCTGAGCCCGAACCGATAATGATGCCAGCGCGGAGTTCAAGAACTGGCACAGATGTTGAAGCCAGCTGCGCGCCAGTGTTCATGCGCGATGCTAAGTGTTGGCTACGGTTCTTATCGTTGGCGATTCCGCCTAGATATACGATCTGCTTAACGCCTTGCTTTTCTGCGGCAAGTGCAAAATTGCGCGCCATTTCAGATTCAATGTCGTCAAAATTTTTACCTAAATTAATCGAATGTAAAAGATAAAAAGCGGTATGCACGCCCTCAAGCGCTCGATCTAAATCAGCAGGGACAGTGGCATTTCCCTCAATAATATTTACATCTTTAGCCCAAGGTTGATCAGCAACTTTTTGCGCATCTCGTACCAAAATTCTTACATCGCATTTATCGCTGACTAGATCTCGCACCAATCGGCCACCAACATAGCCAGATGCACCAGTTACGAGTATTAAGCGCTGCGAGTTCATAGTTGAGAGCCTAGACTGAGCACATGGCTAATTCCACCCGACCTCGCGTCGTCATTCTGGGCGCTGGCTTTGGCGGGCTAACTGCTGCCAAGGCGCTGGCTAAGGATGCCGATGTCACCGTCGTAGATCGCCATAACTTTCAAACATTTTTGCCATTGCTCTACCAGGTAGCAACCGCTGGCCTTGCCGCAGACCATGTTGCGCACCCAGTCCGAGGCGCACTTCGTAAGAGTGGTGTGAAATTCCGAATGGGTTCACCAATTTCCGTTGATCATAAAAACAAATCAGTAAAACTCGATTCTTCAGAAGTTCTTGAATTTGATCACTTAGTTGTTGCGCTCGGTTCTGCAACTGCCGACTTTGGCGTAGTCGGTGTTAACGAACATGCACTAGGTATGAAGAGCGTGCATGAAGCAATCGGTATACGTGCCGAAGTAATGCGCCGCTTTGAGGATCTCTGTCGCTTTGAGGATCAAACCCGTCTTTCCCTGAGTGTTGTTGGTGGCGGGCCAACTGGTGTGGAAATGGCCGGAGCACTAGCCGAGCTAAAGCGTGGTCCACTTAAAAACGATGAAGCAAATGCAGCGGCGCATATTGATATCTATTTGATCGAAGCTGGTCCTAGAATTTTGCCAATGTTTAGCGAAAAGTTATCTGCTCGTGCCAAACGAGATCTTGAAAAGCTTGGCGTAAAGGTTCTACTCAACACCGCTGTGCAGGAAGTAAAGCCACGTCAGATCTTGATCAAAGGTGCAGATGCAATTCCATCTGAAGTCACAATCTGGGCTGCTGGCGTTAAAGGTGAACCAACTGGAGGCTTACTAAATTTACCTCTTGAAGGATCTCGAATCAGCGTCGCCCAAAATTTGCAGGTGAATCATTACCCACATATCTGGGCGATTGGTGATATCTCAAGTGCGAAAGGTGCAGATGGAAAGTTTCTACCGATGGTTGCACCTGTGGCTATGCAACAAGGGCGTTGGGTTGCAAAACAAATCATGCGTGCTGCGCGCGGACAAGCGCTACAAGACTTTAAATATTTAGATAAAGGGTCTATGGCCACAATCGGTCGCCACAAAGCGATTGTGCAATTTAAAGGTATTCAAATCGCAGGAATTCCTGCTTGGTATGCCTGGTTATGGCTGCACTTGTTCTACTTACTAGGTGGGCGCAACAAGATCGGCACTATCGCCGATTGGACTTGGAACTACTTAACGTTCGACCGCGGTAATCGCCACATTATGGATAGTCTCTAATTTAATGGCGCAGTACCTAGATTTACGTGGCCATAAAACATATTGCTACGAATGGGAAAATAATGGCGAAGCCGTAGTTTTACTTCACGGTGGCCTTAGCCAAACTTCACATTGGGATTATGTATTAACCCCAGATCTAGAACCAGATTTTCATTTATTTGCCTACGATCGCACTGGACATGGCTACACCGGTGATCGCGAAGGTTCTTTCCATTTTGATTTCCAAATCAAAGAAGCAATCGCTTACTTAGAAGATGTGGTTAAAGAACCAGCACATTTAATTGGATGGTCAGATGGCGGAATTATCGCGATGTCAGTTGCGATTGCGCGTCCTGAACTAGTCAAATCACTAGTTCTAATCGGGGCAAATTACCACCCGTCTGGAGCAGTGACTCATCTTCCTTTTGTAGAACCAAGCGAAGAAGATAAGGCTGAATACGCTGCGACCTCACCTGATGCCCCTCACACTCAAAATGAAAAAATTAAAAAGATGTTGAAGATTTGGGAATCTGAGCCTGATATTCCTCTTGCAGAATTAGCAAAAATCGAATGCCCGACACTTTTCATTGCAGGGGATGATGATGTTTTCTCACACGAACATACTCTCGATATGTACCGCGCTGTCGAGTTAAGTCAGCTGGCAATTATTCCCGGCACCTCACATATTGCACCTAAGGAAAAGCCAGCGTTATTTAGCGCGATCGTCCATCAATTTTTAACCGATTTAACTTATCCGCTGACGAAGATGCCGATACGGCGAGTTAGCAATCAACCGGAATAATAGTTCCGGTCTTAACATCATAAATTGCACCAGCAACGGTGACGCCATCGCGCAAGAGTGGATAGGCGCGAATGCGATTTACGTCGATAGAAAGCGTCGCTTTTTGATCTCGCGTAGTACGAAATTCAAGTGAGCGAGTATCAACACCAAATTTTTCATCAATCAGCGCATGGATATCTGCTTCATCACCACGCGCCATTGCGCAATCGGTATGTGGCATAACCAGGATGCGCTTTACATTCAATAGATATGTAGCCAGCACCAAGGTGCGGATAACGTCCTCGGTAACGCGAGCCCCGGCGTTGCGCAAGATCTTGGCATCACCAGAGCGCATACCCACAACAGATAATGGATTAATTCGAGAGTCCATGCAGGTTACGATCGCTAAACCTTTTGCCGCAGCACCTGTTAATTCGGAGTACCGAAATGACTTTATGTACTCAGCATTTGCGGCAAGCAGATCATCAAATTGTTCATGAGGAAACGAATAATCTTGCATCGTTACCCCTTTTCTTTCGGGTTGAAACTTCCCAGAGCCCCCCGTCAGGATTGAACTGACGACCTGCGCATTACAAGTGCGCTGCTCTACCACTGAGCTAGAGAGGCTTGCTGCCGATTAAGGCAACGGGCGTAATTATGGCAGTTATCGCCGTAATGTAAAAATCAACAAGATATGCCGAGCCAAAGGGTAGGTTTGCCCGCATGCGATTGGGCGTTTTAGATGTGGGCTCGAATACCGTCCACCTTCAAGTAGTTGATGCTCATCCCGGCGCCCGTCCGAGTCCAGCAACTAACCAAAAGGTTGAACTTCGTCTTCACGAATACTTAAATATTTCTGGCGAGATAACGCCCAAAGGTGTCGAGCTTTTGGAATCCGCTATTGCTGATGCAATTTCACACGCTAAAGAGTTTAAGACCGAAGAAATCTTGGCATTTGCGACTTCAGCGATCCGTGATTCCAAAAACGGAAAAGAAATATTGCTTGAGATAAATAAGAAATTTGATCTAGATCTACAAGTTCTTTCTGGTGATGACGAAGCGCGCATGACATTTTTGGCAGTTCGCCGTTGGCTTGGCTGGTCAAGTGGCAGATTATTGGTTCTAGATATTGGTGGCGGATCGCTCGAAATCGCAGTCGGCGATGATGAGAGCGCGGAGGCGACTGTTTCATTGCCGCTTGGTGCTTCACGCCTGACACGCGAGTATCTAACTTCCGATCCACACACATCGAAAGAGATTAAGGCTTTAGAAAGTTATGTAATTGAGTCCGTTAAGAGTTCTGTACCTGAAGAAATTATGGAACATATCGCAGATCATTTTGTAGCGACTAGTAAGACTTTTAGAACGCTCGCCCGTCTTGGTGAACATTGGTTTGATGACAATCCAAAGTATTTAAAGATTAACTCGCTCACAAAAATGATTCCTAAGCTCCAGTCGATGTCCAATAAGGAGCGTGCTGAGCTCCCAGGTGTGTCTCAGAGCCGAGCGCGGCAGATAGTCGCTGGCGCCATAGTTGCCCGCACAACCATGGAACGTCTGCATATCAATGAACTTGAAATATGTCCTTGGGCGCTGCGCGAAGGCATTGTTTTACGCTGGCTTGACTGGATGGAACGTTAGTTCCTTAAACGATGGGCTCGTCAATCCAATCGCATGCAATTACTTCTCCATCTCGACAGTGCAAGATAATTGCTTGAGCTGGCTCTAGTTCGCGGTCCATTGATTTAAAGTACTTTTTACCAACCAACTTTTTGACTAACTTAGGAATAATTGGATTATGGCTGCAAACTAGCGCCGGAATACCGCGATCCATTAAATCTTGAATGTAATCCAATGAAACTTCTTTATCCTTCTCATATCCATATTCGGATAAATCGGCAGAATAAATCGGAGTTACCTGCATCGCGCGCGTCATTGGATCAACAGTTTCAGTACAACGAAGCGCATCTGAAGTGTGAACTTCTTTTGCTCCATAAGGCAAATAAATCGGCAGCAATCGCTTTGCCTGTAACTGACCTCTATGTTCTAGCGGACGATCTCCATCATCTCCATCCCAATCGGTGCGCTTTAGCGCCTTGGCATGGCGCAACAAAATTATGGGAAAGGTATCTACCCCAAACTCTAGAAAATAATCAACGATCTTGCGATCGTCTTTATTGGTCAACATATCTTTTGCCTTCTTGGGAGTTAGCCATTCCAACTGATCTACTTCTTCAGGATTTGGTTTTCCCTCTTGAGTTGCATTCGCCTGCGCTGCCCAATAACGAACTTCCTTTGGAGCGCCTTCTAATTTGTAAATTGCCTTTCCAATTTCAGGGCCAAAGGTTGATGTGTATCCGGTTTCTTCTAATACTTCACGATAGGCAGTCGCGATATGGGATTCGTTGTTTTCAACTTTCCCCTTTGGCAGTGACCAATCGTCATAACGCGGGCGATGAATGAGTGCAATTTCAATTTCTGAGTTTTCATTTTTACGCCACAGTACCGCTCCCGCTGCTTGAATTAGCGGAGTTGCAAGGTCATTACTCATGGTCTGAGCTTTCGGTAGCGCTTTATGTATATGTCCTGCAGGTCTTGCAAAGGCTCACCAGAACCATTAGTTGTGATGCGCTGCCAAGAACTATTTTCTTGATGCCAACTTGCCGTCTTATCGCTCATCGAGAGGTCAATAATCTCTTGCAAAGCGCTCTTATGCGCTGGACGTTCGATACGAACCAAACTTTCAACACGGCGATCTAAGTTTCGGTGCATTAGATCTGCACTGCCAATCCAGAATTCGTTTTCTCCGCCATTTACAAAGTGGTAGATGCGAGAATGCTCGAGAAACCTTCCTAAAATTGAGCGGACTTTTATATGCTCGGAAAGCCCAGGTATTCCTGGAAGAATTGAACAGATTCCACGAACAACCAGGTCGACCTTCACTCCTGCTTGTGATGCGGCATATAGCGCTTCAACGAACTCTTCATCTAGTAATGAATTCAACTTCATCTGGATTCCAGATGGTTTGCCCGCCTTAGCATTTTCAATCTCATTAGAAATCTTCTCGAGTAAACCACTTCGCAGAGTGCGCGGTGCTACGAGCAGCCTTGAATAAGTGGAATGTGGGGCAAACCCGGATAGTTGATTAAACAACTTTGTTAAATCTTCAGTTAAAACTGGGTCGGCGCTGAGGATTCCTAGATCTTCGTAGAACCTGGCAGTTTTTGGATTGTAATTTCCAGTGCCAATATGGCAGTAAAGGCGAAGACCTTGCGCTTCATCGCGAACTACGAGAGATAACTTGGCGTGGGTTTTAAGTCCCATCAGACCATAAACCACATGCACACCAGCAGCTTCTAGTTTTCTTGCCCAACGAACATTTGCTTGTTCATCAAATCGTGCACGAATTTCGATCACTGCAAGGACTTGTTTTCCTGCTTCTGCGGCTTCAATCAACGCTTCGATAATTGGGGAGTCGCCAGAAGTTCGATAGAGCGTCTGTTTGATCGCTAAAACATTAGGATCTTGGGCCGCATGCTGCAGAAACTGAACCACCGATGAACTAAAGGATTCATAGGGGTGATGGAGCAGAATCTCTCCTTGGCGGATTGCGGCGAAGAATAGATCGGGCTCTTCAGAATCAACCTCGCTGAGCGATGCCACTGTTCGCGATCTAAATGGAGGAAACTTCAATTTCGGTAGATCTAGATCTGCAATTTTTGTAAGATCAGTTAAATCTAATGGTGCGGGAAGAGAAAGAACGTTCGCAGGATTTATATCTAGCTCTTCGCAGAGCGTCTTAAGCAAATGCTGATCAACACCCTCTTCAATTTCTAAACGCACCGGTGGACCAAAGCGGCGGCGAGCCAACTCTTGTTCAAGAGAGTTAAGTAGGTCTTCGGTATCTTCTTCTTCAAGTTCAATATCTTGATTTCGAGTGACTCTAAAGGTGTAGTGATCTTGGATCAGCATTCCCGGAAAGAGTTCCTGTAGATGAATTGCAATCAAATCTTCAAGTGGCAAGAAACGTTTACTGCTCGGTGCAGGACTTACCGAAACAAAGCGCGAAAGAATAGGCGGCACCTTTACGCGTGCAAAGTATTCTTCAGAACTTTTAGGGTTCTTAACGATCACCGCAAGATTTAGTGATAGCCCTGAAATATATGGGAAAGGATGTGATGGATCGACGGCAAGTGGTGTTAAGACGGGAAAGATACGATCGCTGAAGATGCGAGACACGTGTGCTCGTTCATCATCTGATAAATCATCCCAATGGATAATTTCGATCTCATGGGTCTTAAGTTCTGGAGAAATAACCTTTTTGTAGAGCTGGGCGTGACGCAAAGTTAATTCGCGCACCCGTACAGATATCGCTTCGAGAAGTTCGGCTGCCGTAAAACCTGCTGAATTAACTAGATGCGGATTTGTTTCTAACTTGCCTAGAACTGATGCAACTCGAACCATATAAAATTCATCTAGGTTTGATGCAAAAATTGTTAAGTATCGAACTCGTTCTAGCAATGGGATCGAACTATCCTCAGCCATTTCCAAGACACGTTCGTTGAAAGAGAGCCAACTAATCTCTCTATCAATCAGGTGCGCTGCTTCTGGCATGGCCTTAGTCTCTCTTGCTTAGATGAATTTAGAGTAATCGGTAGATGGACAGCGGTTAAACGGGCCAGCTGATTGGAGTTGGGTATTTTGCACTTCGCCCATCCCCCGATGATTTACCGCGTAAGCGTCGCCAGATCCAGGGCAGTGCGAAGGTGAAGAACCAAATTGTAGATAGGGCGCGCTTTTTTACCCATGGCGTTGGTTTCGCTGGTGGCAATGGAGTTCGCCATTCTGGATCAAAGTTATATCCAAGTCTTTCTAATAAAGCTTGCGCAACGCGATTGTGGCCTTCGGCATTTAAATGTAAGCGGTCAAAAGCTAAGAATCGATTGTCGCTAAAGAATGTTTCTTGATTGGCATCAACAATAATTGCTCCGACTTCAGCGCCGACTTTGCGAACACCTTTATTGAATTCACCAAAGCGAGCTGCCCAAACCTCGGAGCCACGACCCGTGTTGCCGGTACGTTCTAAAACGGTAAACAACATCAGCGTGGCACCAGATGCAGCGGCGCGACGCACGGCATCTGCATATAGAGCTTGTGCGACTTCTGGTTTATAACTTGGGCGAAGCGCATCATTGGCGCCTGCGTGAAAAGTTAGTAGTGTTTCAGGCCCAGTTACATAGGTAAGTGCTATCGGAAGTTGATCATCAATTACCTGCTTCAGTAACTTTCCACGTATCGCTAAATTTACGTAAGAGAAGCCAGGTGCTTCTTTTGCCATTACATCGGCGATGCGATCGGCCCAGCCACGATATTGGCCATTGACCATCTCATCGGACATGCCTTCGGAGTAAGAATCTCCACAGACAATTAAACGTGTGTATTTCATAGATCCCAAACCTTTTAACCTTTACTTACGGCGCTGCTCATCTACCCAGAACAGTGCAATCGAAGTTGCAACGCTGGCGTTAAGTGACTCAGTTGTCGCGCGCATCGGAATTGAAACAACCAGGTCGCACTTTTCACGCACGAGGCGTGAAAGTCCCTTACCTTCGCTGCCAACAACGATCATCACATTCTCTTTCGCGACCTTCATGCCGCTCAAAGTTTCGTCAGATTCGCCATCTAGGCCGATAACAAAACAGCCTAATTTCTTAGCGTCATCGATAGTGCGCGCCATATTGGTTACTTGTGCTACTGGCAGACGTGCAGCCGCTCCAGCCGAAGATTTCCAAGCAGAAGCGGTCATTGCCGCGGCACGACGTTCAGTCATAACAACTCCAGCTGCTCCAAAAGCTGCAGCGCTTCGCACGATTGCACCTAAATTACGTGGATCAGTTACTCCATCAAGTGCCACAATCAAGATTGGATGGTTTGCGCGCTCTGAAATTTCTTGGAATGAAGAGTATTGATAAGGCTTGATCGCCAAGATGATTCCTTGGCTATTGGCGTTTATCCCTTCAAGTTCTGCACGGTGTACTTCGCGAATTGGAAGTTGGTGATGTAGCGCTAGTTGCAGCGATTCGGCGACGCGATCATCGACATCAATACTGCGCGCAACAATTAACTCTGTTGCCGGAACGCTGGCACGAAGCGCTTCCAGAACTGCGTTACGTCCAGAGACAATTTCACCTTT
>JBEAMT010000092.1:0-49477 GCA_041165825.1 Actinomycetota bacterium
AACTGGTATTCATCAACCATAAAATCTTTACGCAGAATTGGAATATCTACATGTTTCCTAACAGCATCTAAATCGGCAAGTGAACCTTTAAAACGTCTCTCCTCAGTCAAGACGCTAATAACGCTAGCGCCTGCGCTTTGATATTTCTCGGCTAG
Source organism: Actinomycetota bacterium (assembly GCA_041165825.1). GTDB lineage: Bacteria > Actinomycetota > Actinomycetes > Nanopelagicales > Nanopelagicaceae > Planktophila. The sequence goes on from JBEAMT010000092.1 coordinate 156, forward strand.
CGCAGCAGGGTCGGTTATCGATGACAGCTCACCTTTACTTGGAGATGATCTCTTTACTTCAGCGATCACCTTCATTTCATTCCCACTTAGTGCAAAGTGAGCATCGCGAACTGGAGCTGCTTCTGACATTTGGTCATGAATCTGACTTAAAGGCTTTCGCCGTCTCGCTAAATCTTCACGCACACCTTCAATAATTGAATCTAAAACGGTCATGGTTTTTCGCCCTCTCGCTGAATATCGCTGGGGTCGATTCCATGATCTTGAGCAGTCCAGGAATCAAGTGGTGGCTTATTTCTAGATGGTCGTTCATAACGCTTGGAGATTCGAAAGCGCTTAGATATGAAAATAGTAAGGGTTCCAACAACGAGAATAGATAGCAAAATTTGAAAGAGTTCAGACATCAAAGCTTCACATTCGATCTCATTTGATTTGCCGCGCTAATTGCTCCAAGAACTGCTGCCGCTTTATTGGCACACTCCTGATTTTCAGATTCGGGATCTGAGTCTGCCACGACACCGGCGCCTGCTTGAACGTAAGCAATCTTGTTGTAAATCAGCGCGGTACGGATTGCTATACAGGTGTCGATGTTGCCGGTGAAATCTATGTATCCGATCGCTCCACCGTATAGCCCACGTCTAGTTGGCTCTAGTTCTTCAATAATCTCCATCGCTCTTGGCTTTGGTGCACCCGAAAGGGTCCCGGCCGGAAAAACTGCGAACAAGGCATCGACTGGAGATGCAATATTTGAGAGTTCGCCAATAACTGTCGACACAATATGCATTACGTGTGAGTATCTTTCAATATGCATGAAGTCGATGACTTCCACAGTTCCGGGAGTTGAAATTCGACCAAGATCATTTCTACCGAGATCAACTAACATCAAATGCTCTGCGCGTTCCTTCGGATCAGCCAATAACTCTTCACCTAAACGGTGATCTTCCTCGGCAGAGGCAGAGCGTTTTCTGGTTCCAGCGATCGGGTGAACCATAACCTCTTTCCCAGTCACCTTAACTAAAGCCTCGGGACTTGAACCAACGACTTCAATTCCATCGGTAAAGCGGAAGAGATACATATAGGGGCTGGGATTATGTAGACGAAGTGCGCGGTAAACGTCTAGCGCATCAGCCTTGCACTCCATAGCAAATCTTTGTGAGAGTACGATCTGGAAGGCTTCACCTGCAACGATCTCTTCTTTTGCTTGCAAGACTTTAGATTTAAAGTCATCGCTAGTTACGTTTTGAGTAAATTTTGGAGTCAGGCGATCTGGAATCGGATCGATATATCCAGGTAACGAACTCTGTAAATCTGCCTGCATACGATCTAATCGCAATTGCGCATCGTTAAATGCCTCATCGATTCTTTCATTACTGCCATCCCAGTTAATTGCATTGGCAATTAAGGTTATTGTGCCTTCGGCGTGATCCATTACCGCTAAATCACTCGTTAACATAAAAGCGATTTCAGGAAGTGGAATATCTTTCAAACTTTTAGTGGAGAGTTTCTCCAAGCGGCGCACTGCGTCGTAGCCCATGTAACCGACTAACCCACCGGTTAGCGGAGGAAGCCCAGCAATTTTTGGAGACTTTAGATGAGACGCTGATTGCCGTAACGCTTCAAGGGGATCTATTCCGACTGGCGCCCCTGCAGGAGCGGTGCCGACCCAAATCGCGCGACCATCTTTCTCACTAAGCGTGGCTTGAGAATGCGCTCCGATAAATGAATAACGTGACCACGCTCCCCCATGCTCGGCAGACTCTAGTAGGAACGTAGATGGTTCATTTTTAGCAATCTTGCGATAGACGCCTAACGGTGTCTCGCCATCTGCGAGTAACTTTCGATATACAGGAATAACGTTGTAGTTCTTTGCATAATCACGAAATTCGGTTAGTTGCATTATTTATCAACGCCCAGCGAAAGTGGGTTATGAAAACAAGTCTTATCGCCAGTGTGACACGCAGCGCCAACTTGATTTACTTTTAGCAATAACGAATCTCCATCGCAATCTAAGGAAATAGAAATTACTTCTTGGGTATGGCCAGAAGTTGCACCTTTAACCCAGAGCTCATTTCGGCTCCGGCTCCAATAAGTTGCTTGACCAGTTGCCAAAGTTTGAGCAAGAGATGCGGAGTTCATGTAGGCCAGCATTAAAACCTCGCCAGTCGTTGCATCTTGAGCTATCGCTGGAATCAAATCCAAGCCCTCTTTTAGGCGCGCTCTTATATCTGCAGGAAGTGCGGCGCTCATGTGCTTATTCTGCCTTAAGCGGTTGCGTTGTTGCGAATGGAATATCCCTGAGCGCTTAGGTAGCGCTTCACATCGCTGATTCGATGCACCCCGAAGTGAAAAACGCTCGCTGCTAGTAAAGCATCGGCCCCAGCATCTAGAGCCGCTGCAAAATCTTCGAGCGCGCCGGCGCCTCCGCTTGCTATCAAGGGAACTTTAGATATCGCACGAACTGCAGTAATCATTCCAATGTCGTAACCTGCACGAGTTCCATCGGCATCCATTGAGTTGAGCAGAATCTCTCCCGCACCAAGCGCACACGCTTTTTCCACCCAGGCCAGCGCATCAAGACCTGCGCTCTGTCGACCACCATGAGTTGTCACTTCAAATCCAGACTCGGTGCGCGCGCGTCGCGCATCAATTGAGATGACTAGAACTTGTGAACCAAAGCGATCGGCGATTTCCGCAATTAACTCAGGACGAGCGATCGCCGATGTATTAATTGAAACTTTGTCGGCACCGGCGCGTAATAGTCGGTCTACATCTTCAACTGAGCGAATACCGCCTCCGACGGTTAGCGGAATAAATACTTGCTCAGCCGTTTTTCGTACTATATCTAAAGTTGTTTCGCGGTTAGAGCTGCTTGCTGAGATATCTAAGAAAGTTAACTCGTCGGCTCCTTCAACATCATAGAGAGATGCCATTTCAACGGGATCTCCAGCATCGACTAAATCTGTGAAGTTAACTCCTTTAACCACGCGGCCATCGGTTACATCAAGGCACGGAATTATTCGAATCGATAGCGCCATTTAACTCGCACCTTTAGTTATCGCAAGGGCCTCTTGTAATGTAAAAGCGCCTGCGTATAAAGCTTTACCAACTATCGCGCCTTCAACGCCAATTGCATGAAGTGATGTCAAGGCCTGAATATCTGACAGCGAGGAGATACCTCCGCTTGCGACAACTGGCTTCTTAGTAGCAGCACATACTTCCTTCAGGAGATCAAGATTTGGTCCTTGCAATGTGCCATCTTTAGTTACATCTGTAACCACATAGCGACTGCATCCATCGCGCTCTAAGCGTGCAATGGTTTCAAAAAGATCGCCGCCCTCTTTCGTCCAGCCTCGTGCTGCTAATACATGTCCGCGAACATCAAGACCAACAGCGATGCGATCTCCGTGATCGGCGATAACGCGCGCCGTCCATTCGGGATTTTCTAAAGCCGCAGTACCAAGGTTTACGCGAGTGCATCCTGTAGCGAGTGCGCGCTTGAGAGACTCGTCATCTCGGATTCCGCCAGAAAGTTCAACTTTAATATCAAGGCTTCCAACAACTTCTGCCAATAACTTTGAGTTTTCGCCCCTGCCGAAGGCAGCATCTAAATCTACTAAATGAAGCCACTCTGCACCTGCCGCTTGAAACTCCAACGCCACTTCTAGCGGTGCTCCATAGACGCTTTCTTGCGCAAGTTCTCCTTGAACCAATCGAACCGCTTTTCCATCCTTAACATCTACTGCGGGAAGAAGTTCCAAATAATTTTTTTGGTCATTGATTTGTAAATTAATTTGCGTCACAGTGTCCCCACCCAATTTTTGATCAATGCCAGCCCAGCGTCGCCGGATTTTTCTGGGTGGAATTGCGTTGCTGCAATGGCACCATCCTCAACCGCTGCAAGAAACTTTTCATTATGGTTGCACCAAGTTTGCACCTGTCCAACCGCCTTCTTTGCAGCGTAGGAGTGAACAAAGTAAAACGATTGATCTTCAATTCCCTTAAAGAGAGTTGAGTTAGCCGAAACTTCAACGGTATTCCAGCCCATATGCGGCAGAATTGGCGCATCTAGTTTGGAAATGCTCTCTTGCCAGATGCCAACGCCAGAATGCAGCGCTTCATCTGCATGTTCATCACCATCTCTAAAAAGAATTTGCATACCCACACAAATACCGAGAGTTGGACGTTTTCTTTTAACGCGTTCTCGAACGATCGCATCTCCCCCAACGGCGACTAATCCGCGCATACATGCAGCAAACGCTCCGACTCCAGGAACTACAAGACCCGCCGCATTTAGAGCAATTTCGCGATCTGCGGTAACCAGTACTTCCTCACCGCTTCGTTCAAATGCCCGCTGCGCAGATCTTAAGTTTCCTGAACCATAATCAAGGATTGCGATCACTATTAAAGCGAACCTTTTGTTGAAGGAACTCCTGCGATTCCGCCATCGAGAGATACTGCATCGCGAAGTGCGCGAGCAACGGCTTTAAACTGTGCTTCGAATACGTGATGCGCGTTGCGACCTTCAAGTACGCGCACATGTAATGCAATACGAGCTTCGGCAACTATGGATTCCCAGATGTGCTTACCGAGAGTTGTATCAAAAGTTCCGATGAGCTCGACGATTTCAGGCTGGCGATGTACTAGATAAGGACGACCAGAAAGGTCAACTGCCGCCTGTACGAGAACTTCATCGAGCGGAACCATGGCATCTCCAAAGCGGCGAATACCAACTTTGTCACCAAGGGCCTCGCGCAGAGCTTGACCAAAGGCGAGTGAAGTATCTTCGACAGAGTGATGTGAGTCGACGTCGATATCTCCAGTTGTCTTCACCGTTAAATTAAAGCCTGAGTGTTTTCCTAGTTGCGAGAGCATGTGATCGAAGAATGGAACGCCTGTATCAACAGAGATCTCACCAACACCGTCGAGATTTAACTCAACAAGTACTTGTGACTCTTTCGTTTTACGTTCTACGCGGGCTGTTCTCATCTGCTCATCTCCATTAACTTAGCTACTTAAATCTTTTTTAAAATTTCTTTTAGGGCGCTGATAAATTGTCGATTCTCGGCCTCAGTGCCAATGGTCATGCGTAAGTGGCCCAATAATCCCACATCCCTGATCAGAACTCCGCGATCAAGAAGTTGGCGCCAAAGTTGGGAAGGTTCTAAGGCAAAGCCAGAGAAAACGATGAAATTCGCGCTGCTTGGGGCAACACTTAAGCCCATCTCTTCAAGCTCGGAGATTACTCGCTTACGCGATTGAATCAATGAGGCAACCGTTCCCAGAAGCTCCTCTTGATATTCGAGGGCGACTTCGGCCGCAGCTTGAGTGATTGCGCTTAGGTGATAGGGAAGCCGAACTAAAAACATGGCATCGATTACATCGCTATTAGCCAAAAGGTAACCAACTCGCGCACCGGCAAAGGCAAAGGCTTTGCTCATTGTTCTGATAACAACGACATTTGGATACCTAGAAATCAAAGTTACCGCGGATCTTTCTTCGGAAAATTCGGCATATGCCTCATCTACAACCAACAAGCCATTTACTTCAGAAGTTGCTTTAGCAAGGAGTTCAATCTCTTCGATTTTAAGTAGTGTGCCGGTCGGGTTGTTTGGCGTTGTGACAAAAGTGAGGGCTGGTTTTGCTTTAGCAATTTCAGAGACCGCTTTTGCAGTATCTAAAGTAAAATCTGAACGTCGCCCACCATCTTGCCAATCAACTCCAATTACCTTTGCTATCAATGGGTGCATCGAATATGAAGGAGTGAAGCCAAGCGCTCCCCTAGATCCGAAGGCCATGAATAACGATTGAATGATTTCATTGCTGCCATTAGCGGCCCAAACAGAATCTGCAGTGAAGTTAGTTCCAGATAGCGTATTGATGAATTTTGCAAGGGACGAGCGCAGAAGTGTGGCATCGCGATCCGGATAACGATTTAATGTAGTGGCTACGCGATGAACACGGTCGGCGATCGCTTTTGCGAGATCGGGAGATGGTGCATAAGGATTTTCATTGGTATTTAACGTTGCCTCGGCAGGAACTTGAGGTGCACCGTACGGTGAAAGATGAGCTAGATCTTCGCGAAGTGGCAACCACAGTGGCCATTGCTTTGCGCTCATAGGTTTTCCAGACGCACAGTCATCGCCTCGCCGTGTGCCGGCAGATCTTCAGAGTTGGCTAAAGTGATTACAGTGTCAGCGATATCAACAAAGGCCTGCTTTGAATATTCGATGTAATGCAAGCCCCGCAAAAATGTTTGAACTGACAACCCGCTGCTATGGCATGCACATCCGCCGGTAGGTAGAACGTGGTTAGAGCCAGCCGAATAATCACCTAGTGATACTGGTGAAAAGCGACCAATAAAGACGGCGCCCGCATTTCGGATCTGCAAAGCATCTTGTGCAGCGTGCTGAGTTTGAATCTCTAAGTGTTCTGCGGCGTAAGCGTTAACGACATCTAACCCTTGTGTAACAGAATCAACTAAGATAATTGCTGATTGAATGCCAGATAGGGCCTCGCGAATTCTGGATGTATGTTTTGTGGCAGCGACTCGGACTTCTAATTCATTTACTACTGAATTAGCTAATGCTTCAGATGTCGTAACAAGTACCGCGGCTGCGATCACATCGTGTTCGGCTTGGCTAATCAAATCTGCGGCCACATCAGCGGCTCTCGCGGTTTGATCGGCCAAAATCGCAATCTCAGTTGGACCGGCTTCGGAATCAATACCAATTACCCCACGTAATGCACGTTTCGCCGCTGCAACATAGATATTTCCAGGTCCTGTAACTAGATCACATTTTTCGCAGATGCCATCCATTCCGTAGGCAAAAAGGGCGATCGCTTGTGCACCTCCTATTGCATAAACTTCAGAAATTCCGAGTAACGCGCATGCTGCAAGAATTGTTGGGTGCGGAAGTCCACCAAATTCTTTTTGTGGAGGAGAAGCCACTGCAATACTAGAAACTTTAGCGATCTGCGCAGGGATCACATTCATGAGAACGCTACTTGGATAAACGGCGCGACCACCAGGCACATAGAGTCCCACACGATCTACTGGGATCCACCGCTCAGTTATGACTCCCCCATCTACAACTTTGGTCGTTGTTTCAACTCGGGTTTGATCTTTATGTACTTTTCGAATGCGGTCTACAGATTCTTCAAGAGCGGTACGAACTTTGGGATCTAATTCGGCTAAAGCTTGATCTAGAGCGCTTTGGGGCACGCGAATTGAATTAGGCCTGATGCCATCAAAGTCTTGCGCTAGTTGCAGAAGATCTTCTTCAGACCCAGACTTAACTCTCATCAAGATAGGTTCGATAACCTTCATGGCTGATGCAATATCAAGGCTTGCCCGTGGTATCAATTTTTGATAGCCCGCTTTGGTGAGAGCTTTACCGCGGAGATCTAACAAGCGAATCATGGGGAAAGTCTAACGGTTACAGGTATGCGAAGGCGCTGCCAATAAATTTTACTTGGCAGGCGCAAAATCACATGCGAACTAAGCAGTCAGGTCCCAAGATTGATTTCAAGTCAGCGCTCAGACTTGGAGATGCAGTAACTAAGGCATCAATCTTCATAGTGGTCAGAACTCCCTGATCATCGATCTGCATATGTACTTCTCGTTTTCCCGGATGAGATCGCAAAATCTCTTTCATGCGATCAACTACCGGCGGAGTGCATTGCGCAATCGGAAGAGAGATAAGTAGCGGGCCAACTGGACCAGTTGAAACATCCAGTGGCTTCATCTCAAGAGCAGTAAAGCGAAGGACATCATCGCGGCGCTCGAAACGTCCTCTAACTGTAACTACCCGATCTTCAATGAGAGTGAGCGCATACTGATTGTAGGTATTTGCAAAGAAGAGAACTTCTATGGCGCCTTCCAAATCTTCCAGAGTTACGATCGCCCACGACGCACCTTGACGAGAAACTTTTCTTTGTACACCGGTGATCAATCCGCCAAGAATTGCACTTCCATCTTGGACACTCTCATCATTTAAGAGGGCGCTGATAGACATATCGGTGTTGGAACGCAAAATATGTTCTACCCCAAGTAGCGGATGATCAGAGACGTACAGCCCGAGCATTTCACGTTCAAAGCCAAGTAGCGTTGACTTATCCCATTCAAAATTTGGGATTTCAATCTCAAGCCCAGAAACTTGAGTCAAGGATTCGCCGCCGAAGAGATCGAATTGTCCGATCGCTTCGGCGCGCTTGGTCTCGATAACTGAATCAATGGCCTCCAAGTGAATTGACATCAAAGCTTTGCGGGGATGTTTAAGCGAATCGAATGCGCCACCTTTGATGAGAGACTCGATAGTTTTCTTATTACAAACTTGCGCATCTACCTTGGCTAAAAAATCTCCAAATGAAGTGAAGGCTCCCTTGGATACGCGCGCAGATTTAATAGAGGCAACAACGCCTTCGCCAACATTTCGAATTGCAGCCAACCCGAAACGGATATCTTTACCACGCGGTGTGTACTCGGCATTTGATTCGTTGACATCAGGTGGTAGAACTTTGATACCCATACGGCGACATTCAGAAAGGTAGAGCGCTGACTTATCTTTATCATCGCGCACACTAGTAAGAAGTGCTGCCATATATTCGGTTGGATAATTTGCCTTGAGATAGGCGGTCCAGAAAGAGACGACTCCGTAGCCAGCGCTATGTGCTCGGTTAAATGCGTAATCAGAGAAAGGTATTAGAACATCCCACAAACGCTTAATGGCGGCGGTTGAAAAACCATTTTCTTTCATGCCGGCTTCAAATGGAATGTATTCCTTGTCCAAAATCTCTTTATTTTTCTTACCCATCGCCTTACGCAAAAGATCTGCACGTCCAAGTGAGAATCCGGCAACCTTTTGGGCAATCGCCATTACTTGCTCCTGGTACACGATTAAGCCATAAGTATCACCCAAAATTTCTTGCAGAACTTCAGATAGTTCAGGGTGAATAGGTTCTACGGGCTTGCGACCGTTTTTGCGATCTGCGTAGTTGTTATGAGCATTTTCGCCCATTGGCCCTGGACGATAAAGCGCAATAACTGCTGAGATATCAGCGAAAGAATCGGGAGCCATGCTTCGAAGTAGTGCGCGCATCGGTCCACCATCAAGTTGGAATACCCCAAGTGTGTCACCGCGCGATAAGAGTTCGAAGGTTTTCTGATCGGCAAGAGGTAGATCCTCAAGGATCACATCGATTCCTTGGTTCTCTTTGATATTAATTAGCGCATCATCTAAGACAGACAAGTTGCGAAGTCCCAAGAAATCCATCTTCAAAAGGCCAGTTGACTCGCACGCACCCATATCGAATTGGGTGATGATCGCCCCGTCAGCTTCGCGACGATGAATCGGGATTACATCAAGGAGCGGCTCACGAGAGAGAATTACACCTGCTGCGTGAACTCCCCATTGGCGCTTTAGACCTTCAAGCCCGCGCGCTAGATCGACAACTTTCTTTGAATCAGGATCGGAGTTGTAGAGCTCGCGAAATTCGCCAGCTTCACCATGGCGCGAATCTTGTGAATCGAATACACCTGATAGCGAAATATCTTTGCCCATGACAGAAGGCGGCAGCGCTTTCGTTAACTTTTCGCCAATGACATACGGGTAACCAAGTACGCGAGTGGCATCTTTAATCGATTGCTTTGATTTAATGGTTCCGTAAGTGATGATCTGAGCCACGCGATCTTCGCCATACTTTTCTGTGGCATATCGGATCATCTCGCCACGGCGACGTTCATCAAAGTCTAAATCGATATCAGGCATCGAGATACGTTCTGGATTCAGGAAGCGCTCGAAAAGTAAACCGTGTTCGATTGGATCAAGCCCGGTTATTCCAAGGGCGTAAGCGACTAAAGATCCTGCGGCAGAACCACGACCTGGGCCAACTCGAATTCCAACCTTCTTGGCATGTGCAACTAAATCAGCAACAACGAGAAAGTAACCAGGAAATCCCATATTTGCCATTACATCTAATTCGTAATTTAAGCGAACGCGATGGGCATCAGTTACTTTATCGCCAAAGCGTGCTAGCAACCCGCGCTCTGCTTCTTTGCGCAACCAAGAATCTTCACTTTCACCCTGCGGCACCGCAAAGGCGGGTAATAGATTCTCACCCTCGCGAAGTTTTACATTGCAACGTTCTGCAATCAGAAGCGTGTTATCACAGGCATCAGGAAAATCCTTAAATAGTTCGCGCATTTGCGCCGGTGTCTTGAGATAGAACTCATCATTATCAAATTTAAATCTTTTTGGATCTGCCAAAGTGGTTCCTGATTGCACGCAGAGAAGTGCAGCATGCGCGGCGGCGTCTTCATGACGGGTGTAATGCAGATCGTTTGTAGCAAGAAGCTGCAGCTTTAGTTCGCGCCCTAGTTTAATTAGATCTTCTTTTACTCGCTTCTCAATCTCAATATCATGATCCATGATTTCAAGAAAGAAGTTATGTGCTCCGAAAATATCTCGGTAATCACTTGCTGCACGCATCGCCTCTCTATAATTTCCCATACGAAGTCGGGTTTGGATTTCTCCGCCGGGGCAACCAGTAGTTGCGATTAATCCATCTGCATATTTTGAAAGAAGTTCGCGATCCATGCGCGGCTTGTAGTAATAGCCTTCAAGTGAGGCTAGCGATGAAAGTTTAAAGAGATTGGCTAGACCGTGGTTGTTCTCAGCCAAGATGGTCATGTGCGTGTAAGCGCCGCCTCCTGATACATCGTCATCTCCCCCATCGGCCCATTGCACCTTCTTTTTATCAAAGCGAGATTCTGGTGCAACGTAGGCTTCGATTCCGATAATCGGCTTTACGCCAGCCTTCACTGCCTGCTTATAGAAATCGAATGCGCCAAATACATTTCCGTGATCGGTCATCGCAATTGCTGGCATTTCTTGACGTGCAACTTCTTCTACAAGATCGCCAATGCGCGCGGCACCGTCAAGCATTGAGTATTCGGTGTGCACATGTAGATGTACAAACGAATCTTTGCTCGCCTTAAGCTTGATTGGGTTTTCGGTTGTCACAGTTGCACAAGATTAGTCGTTACGGCAGAACTGCCTCGGATAGCAACGCCAGGCAAGCCTGAAGGTCAGGTGCATAGGGAGCCTTGAGAACGAGTTCTTCTGAAGAGACGGGATGTTTGAAACGTAGTTCTAACGCATGGAGCCAAGGACGTGACATAGCCAATGATTTACCAAGTACTGGATCCGCGCCATAAGTTGTATCACCGACCAGCGGATGATTTAACGCCGAGAAGTGAACACGAATTTGATGTGTACGCCCTGTTTCAAGTTCCACTTTTACTAGCGAAACTGAACGATAAAACTCAATTACCTCGTAGTGCGTAATGCTTTCTTTACCCTCAGCAACTACCGCAAAGCGATGGTCTTCTTTGGGGTGGCGATCAATTGGGGCATCGATGGTTCCAGATGATGGATCCATATGTCCCTGAACTAGAGCGTGATAAGTCTTTTCAACTTCGTGATTGCGAAAGGCGTCTTTTAGTCGAGTGTATGCGAGATCAGTTTTGGCAACAATCATTAATCCGCTTGTTCCGACATCTAAGCGATGAACTATTCCAGCGCGCTCTGCTGGACCTGATGTAGAGATTGTGTAGCCGGCCGCCATAAGTGCACCAACAACTGTGGGACCCATCCAGCCAGGGCTCGGATGTGCTGCGCATCCAACCGGCTTGTCAATAACCACAATATGTTCGTCATCATAAACAACGTGAAGACCTGCTAGTGGAGTTAACGGGATTGGATCTTGATTTAGTGGCTCTGGCATAAGTACATCAATGACCTGGCCGCTTGTGACTCGCTCAGATTTGACCATTGCGCGACCTGATGTCGTTATATCTCCATCTTCGAGAAGTTTTACGATGGTAGTTCGCGATAGACCTAGAACGCGCGTAAGTGCGCTATCAATTCTTTCTCCGGCAACTCCTTCTGGAACGCTTAATGTGCGCGCTTCGCGTGACATTTACGCCTCCTCAGAGTTCTCTTTTTTCTCGATATTAATTGGTTCTATCGGAGAAACATTTTTGATGGAAAGGACTACAGCGATAACTGCTGCGACCACAATAGCGCTATCTGCAATGTTAAATACCGGCCAATTGGGTAGCTCAATCCAATCGATTACATGGCCAGTGAAGAAGCCTGGCGCACGGAAGATTCGATCAGAAAGGTTTCCTAAAATGCCGCCCAAGGCAAGACCGAGAACAACTACCCAACTCTTGGAATTTATCCGCGGAGAATAATAGGCGATCGCGGCAACTACAAAGCAAGCAAAAATCGAAAAGAGAACAGTTGCTTCTTGGGCAAAACTAAATGCGGCACCAGAATTTTTTACTAGGGTAAATTGCAAGATAGACCCGATTACCTTGATCGGATCCCGCGGATCTAAATTGTTTAACGCCCAGCTCTTTGTTGCGAAATCAGTTAGCCAGATGACCCAGGCGATAAAGTAGAGGCGCTTAACCAGTCGAAACTTTGACTTATCAAACTTTGAGTTAGTTGAAGGGCGCACCTTAGCGGCGCTCTTCCTTCTGCTTGCAGATCATGCAGAGAGTCGCGCGAGGAAAAACTTGTAAGCGCGCTTTACCTATTGGACTTCCACATTCCTCGCAATTTCCATAAGTTTTATTGTCAATGCGATCAAGGGCGCGCTCAGTCTGCAAGACCATATCGCGCGCATTTATCACTAGTGACATTTCATGTTCACGTTCAAACGTTTTTGTTCCAGAATCTGCCTGATCATCTCCGGCGCCTTCACCAGATTCTGCGATCAACTCATCCATCTCGGCTTCAACTTCTGCAAGCTCGCGGCGTAGGCGATCGAGATCAGCAGAGATTTCTGCACGAACTGCTTTCAACTCGGCAGCAGTCCATGGAGCTTCGCTTTCGCTTGCGGTTACCGGAGTTGGTGCAGCTTTGATTGGCTTTAGAGGTGCAACTTTCTTGCCAGACTTAATTGGTCTTGGCGGTGGGGGCATTACTAGTCGGCGTTCTTCAATAACAGGCGCAGCTACCGGCGCAACAACTGTTGCAACGCTAACCGTTTGAGATTTTTCATCAACGGTGAGAGTTGTCTTCCCGGCCTTTGAAGGGAAAGGGCGACCAGGCGCTTTCTTAACTGCGCTTTTTTTCGCAACCGCTTTCTTAACCGCGGCTTTCTTAACAGGAGATTTCTTGGCTGGTGACTTCTTGGCTGGTGACTTCTTGGCTGGTGACTTCTTGGCCATTTTTTTACCAGCAGTTTTCTTGGCAGCAGCTTTCTTGGCAGGAGCTTTTTTCGCTGCAGGCTTGGCTGCCTTCTTTATAGCCTTCTTACCGGGCTTGTTTTTTGCTGGCACGCCGCGCACCTTATGCCCTTTTCTGCGCCCTACCAACTTTGCCACTCACTGACCGCACAAATTCTTGACCAGTTTGGCTACATGGCGGGCGTTAGACTCAGATCCTTATGAATTCTCCAAAGAAGATGCGCCCGATTTCCGCTGCGATCGACCTCCCAGGTATGGAGCGTTCGATTTTGGATTTCTGGAGTAAAAATTCAATTTTTGAGGCGAGCACGCAAGCTCGTAGTGGTGCAGAACCTTGGAATTTCTACGAAGGCCCACCGACTGCAAATGGCATGCCCGGAACCCACCATATTGAAGCGCGTGTCTTTAAGGATGTTTTTCCTCGTTACCAGACGATGAAGGGTAAATATGTAACTCGCAAAGCAGGCTGGGATTGCCACGGACTGCCAGTGGAGATTGCGGTAGAAAAAGAGTTAGGTTTTTCTGGAAAAGGCGATATTGAAAAATATGGGATCGCAGCATTTAACGATAAATGTCGCGAATCGGTAACGCGCCACGTAGGTGCATTTACAGCAATGACCAACCGTATGGGTTTCTGGGTTGATTTTGATCAGGCTTACTGGACGATGGCGCCTGAGTATGTGGAAAGCGTCTGGTGGAGCCTTAAAGAGATTTGGAAGAAGGGGCTACTTGTTCAAGATCATCGCGTTGCTCCATATTGTCCACGTTGCGGCACCGGACTTTCAGATCACGAATTAGCACAAGGTTATGAAACAGTTACTGACCCTTCAGTTTATGTTCGCTTCCCTGTTACATCTGGTGATTTAGCAGAACTTGGCGCGAATTTACTTGTCTGGACAACTACGCCTTGGACCTTGGTTTCCAATACCGCAGTTGCCGTACACCCAGATGTTGATTATTCAGTTGTCGAAGTTATCTTGGAAGAAAATCGTGAAGTATTAGTGGTTGCAGAGGCGCTATTGAGTGCGCTAACTGGTGAAATAAGAGTTTTAAAGACGGTTAAAGGTAAGGATCTTGAGCGTGTTACTTACAAGCGCCCATTGGATTTAATCGAGATACCCGATTCTCACTTTATTGTTCTGGCAACTTATGTCACCACTGAGGATGGAACCGGCCTTGTTCACCAATCTCCAGCCTTTGGCGCGGATGATCTAGCGGTTTGCCGCGCTTATGGATTGCCTGTTGTAAATCCAATCGCACCAGATGGCACATTCTCGCCTGAAGTTCCACTTGTTGGAGGGGTTTTCTTTAAGGAAGCCGATAAGACTCTAGTTAAGGAACTTAAGTCGCGAGGTGTTCTTTATAAGCATCAACCATTCGAACACCCGTATCCACATTGCTGGCGTTGTCACACAGCCCTTATTTATTACGCGCAACCATCTTGGTACATCCGCACAACTTCAATTAAGGCTGAGTTGATCCGTGAAAATGCCAAAACCGATTGGCATCCCGAGACAATTAAAACTGGGCGCTACGGCGATTGGCTAAATAACAATATCGACTGGGCGCTTTCGCGTAATCGCTTCTGGGGTACTCCGTTACCTATTTGGAGATGTGAAGACAAACATGAAGTTTGCGTAGATTCGCTATCTGAACTCGGCTCCCTTGCTGGGAAAGAACTTTCGAATCTCGATCCTCATCGTCCATTTGTCGATGACATCACTTTTGCTTGTGCAGAATGTTCAAAAATTATGGTTCGCGTACCTGAGGTAATTGATTGCTGGTATGACTCAGGTGCCATGCCATTCGCTCAGTGGGGCTACCCACACAAGCCCGGATCAGTAGAAAAATTCAAAGCTGCTTATCCAGCCGACTTTATCTGCGAAGCAATCGATCAAACTCGTGGTTGGTTCTATACCTTGATGACAATTGGCACCTTAGTTTTTGATAAGAGTTCTTATAAGAGCGTGCTTTGCTTAGGCCACATCCTTGATAAAGATGGTCGCAAGATGAGTAAGCACTTAGGTAATGTTCTTGAACCTATCTCACTTATGGATCAACATGGTGCAGATGCCGTTCGTTGGTACATGTTGGCAGCAGGATCTCCGTGGTCTGCCCGCCGCGTGGGACACGATGCCATCAGTGATGTTGTTCGCAAGACTTTACTCACCTACTGGAACACCATCTCTTTTCATACGCTATATGCCGAGGCCTCCGGTTTTGAGTTAAGTCAATCGCCTGCCGTTAAGGATCGTTCGATGATGGATAAGTGGATAATCAGCGAATTAAATTCACTCGTTCAAGAGGTAGATAAGTCATACTCTGAATTCGATTCGCAGAACGCTGGCAGGGTTTTAGCAAAATTTATCGACGACTTGTCTAACTGGTATGTCCGTAGATCACGTCGACGTTTCTGGGATGGCGAAACGGCTGCGCTGGCAACTCTGCACGAATGCTTAGTCACTCTTACTCAGCTCCTTGCCCCTATGGTTCCCTTTATTACCGAACATGTTTGGCAAGAGTTGGTCAAAGTTGCAGATCCATCTGCTGCCTCATCGGTGCACTTAACTGATTTTCCGATCGCTGATCCATCCTTTATTAATCTTGATTTAAATGCCCAGGTTGCCATGACTCGTCGCGTCGTAGAACTTGGGCGCTCAGCACGAGCTGAGTCAGCGATAAAAATTCGCCAACCGTTGCAACGCGCGCTGATCTCTGCAACTGGCTGGTCAACACTTCCAGTAGATATGAAAGCGCAGATCGCAGATGAGTTAAACGTTATCGACTTAGCAGATATCGCAGACGCGGATGGAGATCTCGTAGATATCTCGGTCAAGGCCAACTTCAAATCCCTTGGGGCTAAGTTTGGTAAAGAAGTTCAAGATATTGCTAAGGCTATTGCCGGAACGGATGCAACCGAGTTGGTTAAGGGGCTACGCAAAAATGGCAGCGCCAAAGTCGGTAGTTGGGAGATTGACTTGGCTGATCTTGTAGTTACCGAGGTTCCGAAGTCAGGTTGGATGGTGGCAAGCCACGATGGTGAATCAGTTGCTTTAGATTTGTCTCTATCGCCTGCTCTTATTGAAGCTGGATATGTGCGAGAGGTAATTAGATTTATTCAAGAGCGTCGCAAGAGTGATGGCTTTGAGATTTCAGATCGAATAAAAGTTCGCTGGAACGCAGATCCATCAGTGGCTTCTGCAATTGAGAACGCGAAATCTCACATCAGTGATGAAGTTCTGGCAGTTGAATTCGAAAAAGATACCACCATTACAGCCAGTGATAACGAATTAGGAATTGAAGTATTCCTAAATAAAGCTTAAAACTGCAAGTTAGAGCACAACTACGATTATGCTCTTTGCCAGGCTAATTCCGATTAAGAGAACGATAAATGAGAGATCAATCGCCACTCCTCCTAGACGAAGCGGTGGCACAAAGCGACCTACAAATTTCATAGGTGGATCAGTAATCGAATAAATTAATTCGAAGAAGGCGATCAAAAATGACTTCGGGCGCCAATTCGGAGCAAAAATTCTTGCATAATCAACTATCAAACGAATAAATAGCGCATACTTAAAAAGATCAAGGAGTGTGAGCAGAAGGGAAGTAATCATTTATTATCTATGCGATTTAATCAGCTCTGATTAAAGAAACTTGCCTGCGCTGCTGCAGTCTTATCTTCGCTGCTGACATTGACATTCGCTGGTGAGAGAAGGAATACCTTGTGGCTAACTCTTTCGATACGGCCATGAAGACCAAAGACAAGTCCACTTGCAAAGTCGACTAAACGTTTGCGTTCACTTTCTTCCATATCATCGAGGTTAATGATTACTGGATTTCCTTCACGATAGTGCTCACCCATTTTGCGCGCTTCAGAGTAAGAGCGTGGTTGCAAAGTGACTATGTGGTAATTCGAATCTTGTACTGGAGCAACTGCGACAGTTGAACCAACAACAGTGACACCGGCACGATCACGAGTAGGGCGTGCTATCTCGCGAGCTGGGCGATCAGTATTGCGAGCTGGAGTTGCTTCTTGTTGCTGGGCATCTTCATCGGTATCTACCAAACCTAGGTAGCCCATCATTTTATTGAGTGCAGACATAGGTAAAGGTTAAGGGTGGTAGGTCCGCGAACCGAGGATTTGGCTACCTACCCGGATATGTGTCGCGCCATGGGCGATGGCAATTTCAAAGTCTGAACTCATTCCAGCCGAGAGTGATTTAGCGCTCGGAAATTTTGATCTAAATCGTTGGTGAATTTCGGCAATCTCGGTAAATGCCAGTGCGTGTTCATACTCAACAGGGGGCACGCACATTAACCCTTTCAGTTCTAACGCAGAGCTAGCGGCTACCGTCTCACCGAGAGCAGCCAAATCTTCTTCTACTGCTCCCCCTCGATCTGCAGCGCCATCTAAAGAAAGCTGAATGAATACGCCCATTTTCTTCTGAGTCTCTTCACAAATCCGATTCAATTTTTCAATATGGCTAATTTGATCAAGTGAATGAATTACATCTGCCCAGGCTGCGATTTCACGTAACTTCCTGCTTTGTACCTGCCCTTGATAGTGCCATGTCCCAGGAATCGCTGAGGATTTTTCAGATCCTTCCTCAGTTCGATTCTCACCAAAATTGGACTGACCTAATTCGCGAAGAATTGCCACATCTTCAATGGGATAGGTCTTGGTGACTGCGATCAAAGTTATCTCTGAGATATCTCGCCTCGCCGATTGGGCTGCCTTGGCAATCCGAGACTGCACATCATGAAGTGATTGGCTGATGAACTCGCGACGTTCTGTCATATCCAAACCAAACCTGCCTGGCGCCCCGTAATACCATCTCGACGATAGGAGTAAAGATCACTATTTTCTTGCGTACATCTACTTTGATTATCAATCTTTCTTATCTTCGAATTCTTAAGGTCTTTGATTAGGCCGTTAATTAGATCTAAAGCGGGTGTGCCTTGCGACGTCCTGCTTGCGCTCTCTGGATGACTTGCAATAACTTCGTTAAAAATCTCATCTGAAACTTCGTAACATTCACCGCAGATTGCCGGCCCGATAACTGCAGAAATCTCCGCCCCCGAAATTTCTCTCATTACTTCGATAGCTTTTGCGGCAACGCCATTTACCAATCCTTTACGACCAACATGAACCGCCGCTACAGCATCTTCTGACCTAAGCAAGAGTGGGATGCAATCTGCCACCATTACAGCCAATGTGATCCCAGGAATTCCGGTAACTAAGGCATCTGCTGTCGGTACCTCCTCTGTAACTTCTTCAATTATCGCTACGCGATTGCCATGAACCTGGCTCATATATTGCGTAGGTCCGAACCTTGCAGAAATGATTGCGCGATTGGCGGCAACTATCTCCGGGCTATCACCAACGTGGTCACCCAAATTTAAGGATGCGAACTGATTAGAGCTAGCGCCACCTAAGCGATCGGTAAAGAAGATGCCCATAGCTAACTCACTCGCTTTTGGAGCGAAGTTAATTACTTCATAAAATCTGGTACGTCGATCTCATCTTCAGCAACGAGATCTTCAAAAGTAACGCGCTTACGTGGTGCGCTGGCATCCAGGTCAAGGGCTACCGATATTGGATCGTTGCTTGGGATCGGATCAGCGATACCTGAAAGGCTCGCTTTATCAATTACAGGTACAGAAACTTTTTTAGGTTCACCACCATCAAAGCCTGCTGCAATTACGGTAATACGCACCTCATCACCCAATGCATCATCAATCGTAGTTCCAAAGATGATGCGCGCATTTGGGTGCGCGGCCGCCTGTACTAATTCGCAAGCCTCGTTTATCTCAAAGAGGCCAAGATCTGATCCGCCTGCAACGGAAAGCAAAACACCCATCGCACCATCGATTGAAGCCTCTAACAATGGGCTTGAGATTGCGAGTTCTGCAGCACGTGTTGCACGATTTTCACCGCGCGCAGAGCCAATACCCATTAGGGCAGAACCGGCATCTGTCATAACAGTTTTAACATCTGCGAAATCAAGATTGATTAAACCAGGCTGAGTGATTATCTCCGTAATTCCCTGTACGCCTGAAAGGAGAACTTGATCAGCGCTCTTAAATGCATCAACAGCGGTGATGTTGCGATCTGAAATCGCAAGTAAACGATCGTTTGGAATAACAATCAAGGTATCTACTTCTGCGCGAAGTAATTCGATACCTTCATCTGCTTGCGATGAACGGATCTTTCCTTCGAAAGAAAAGGGACGTGTAACAACACCAATTGTTAGCGCGCCAAGATCGCGAGCAATCTTTGCAACTATTGGTGCGCCACCAGTTCCGGTTCCGCCACCTTCACCTGCAGTAACGAATACCATATCTGCGCCACGCAAAATTTCTTCAATATCTTCTGTGTGATCAATTGCTGCTTGACGTCCTTTTTCAGGAGCAGCACCTGCACCAAGGCCCTTAGTTGATGCGCGACCAATATCTAGCTTCACATCAGCATCACTCATCAAAAGATGTTGTGCATCGGTATTAATTGCAATGAACTCAACGCCTTTTAATCCAACATCAATCATGCGATTGATTGCGTTAACTCCACCACCACCAATTCCAACTACTTTGATGACAGCTAAATAGTTCTGTGGTGCAGCCACAATGTCCTCCTTTAGAACTGTAAACCTCTACTTGAGAATTACATTTCTACTCTTTGTAATGAGGGCAACGTAAGGCGTTAGGCAAGCGAAAGCAAAGACCGACTCAAAGAATTTTTATCTAATTTAAAAGTTTTCTCTGCTGAAAAAACCGCAAAATTAAATGAAGTTTTTTTAGATTATTTAACGATTGGGGCATGTGGTGCGCTGACATCGATCATCCGCAAATTTTTATTTTCTTCTCGTTGTAGCAAAGCTTCTATGACCTGAACCTTCAGATCAATATCATCACCATTTCCCCAAATGATTCTTAGATCTTGTCCTTGAAATTGACCATATATCAAGAAATTATCGGCGCGAGCAGCGCTCATCCGGTCAATATTCTTGCTAAAGCTTTCTGGCAGTGAAGTGAATACTTCGATCGCCGCTAGACCACCCTCCACTGACTTCGCGCTAACTTTGGGAAGTCCATCAGCAATCTCGGCAGGAGTTGCGAAGGTTTTGCCGGAAGCGTCAAGTACTACTTGAGGTTTACCTGGTTCGTTATAAAGAGCGATTGGTTTTCTAATTGTTATCGAAATCGCAACTTTCCCGTTGATCCAGTTTCGAGAAACCTGCGAAGTTTCGATCCATTCGATGGAGCGCAATCTATTTGAGAGAGATCGCGGATCGACTCTGGCTAACTTATCGCCCGTAGCAATGTTTAACGAGCGAGCGACTGCCAACTGACTTTCTTTAGTTGGTGCGCCTAAAATCTCTACGCTCCTAACTGAAAGAAGCGAAGACCAGCCGAGTAGATATGATCCCGCACCAAATATCAGAACTAGCGCAATGGCTAGGCGAACCGATCTAGAAGTGATTTTCATTTTTTTTGCTACGCCGGTGCGTTGAAGCGACGAGCCAATCCTTCGCAGATAACGGGAGCTAAGGAATTAACGTCACCGGCACCCAGGGTAAGGATTACATCTCCGGGCTTTGCGCTTTCAATAACCCAATCAGATGCCTCTATAAAGTTTGGAATAAAGCGACCTCTCGTCATTGCCTTAGCAATTAGCGATGCGCTAACTCCTGAAATTGGTTTTTCCGATGCGGCATATATCTCAAGGAGAATTACTTCATCAGCGATATCCAAGGCGGTAGCAAACTCATCCATGAAGGCTTGGGTGCGCGAATAACGATGCGGTTGAAAGATAACTAATACTCTGCCATCTCCGGCATATCTCTTTGCGGCATTTAAAGTTACGGTGATCTCAGTTGGGTGGTGTCCATAGTCATCGACTACACGAATTCCATGAACAGTTCCCTTTAACTCAAAGCGGCGACCTGCCCCATGGAAACTTGCTAAGCCAGCGAGAAGTTCCGCGGCGGGCGCTCCTAGAGCCAAACCCATAGCTAAAGCTGCGGCAGCATTAAGAAGATTGTGCGAGCCTGGAACCTGTAACGAAAGTGTTCCAATCAAGCGTCCTTTCCAAAGCGCTCGGGCGGTTGATCCCATCGCCAAAAGATTAATTGAATCAATAAATAGATCGCTGTCTTTAGTTGTTCCGTAGGAGATGGCCGTTAAATCCGACCGCAGCGCGGCGCTAGCTCCTAGGGCCGCCGAACCAGCATCGTCGGCGCAATAAACTAAAATTCCGTCCTTGCCGATAGTTGCTACAAAAGAGTTGAAGGCTTTAGTTACATCCTCGGGCTTGGCAAAAAAATCAACATGATCATGCTCAATGTTTGTAACTATCGCTGCATCTGGGTGATATTCAATAAAAGAACCATCTGATTCATCAGCCTCCGCCACAAATAAATCACCAGTGCCTTTATGAGCATTCGATCCCGAAGAAGTCAGTGTGCCGCCAATAGCAAATGAGGGATCTAAGCCGCACGATTGTAAGGCGACAGTTAACATTGAAGAGGTTGTGGTTTTCCCATGAGTTCCGGCAACTGCAATGCTGCGATCTTGAGACATTAAAGTTGCCAACGCCTGTGCTCGAGTTAAGACTGGAATCTTTAACTCCTTAGCGCGCACTATTTCAACATTGTTTTCGGATATCGCGCTTGAGTAAATAATGAAATCTGCGCCATCTACCTGAGATGCCCTATGTGCTGGCCAAACCTGTGCACCAAGTGCCTGGAGAGCACTCAATACTGTGGAATCTTTTGCATCAGAACCGCTAACTGTTATCCCATGGGAGAGGGCGATACGTGCCAACCCACTCATTCCCGCGCCACCGATGCCAATTAAATGCAGACGCTTGCCTCTCCATTGCGAAATATCAGTCGCCATTAATTCGCCGTCACTTTCAGTGCCTGCTCCATTAAGGCAGTGAGTTTTTCAGTTGCAAGTAAATCCGAATCGTTTCCTGCAAGAGTTGTCTTAGCGCTATTTTTTATTAAACGATCTAAATGCATACCAATCCATTCGGGGGTGAACTCGCTTTGACCAATAATCTCTCCCCTTGATTGCTCGGTAACCAATCGAGCATTTACCTTCTGCTCACCATTTCCGATAGGCAGCGGAATAAAGAGCGCATATCTTCCAAGAGCATTTACCTCTGAACAAGTTACCGCTCCACTTCGGGCGATAATCAAATCTGCAGCGAGATAAGCAGTAGCCATATCCTCGATATATGAGACGGGTTTGTAATTCGGCTGCGAATTGGGAAGTGGATTGGCTTTGCCTACAGCATGTAGCAGCTGGGCACCGTTCTGTTGGAATTTTGGCAGCGCATCTGCGATGACTTTGTTTAGAGCAACTGAACCTTGAGATCCAAAAAATATTGCGACAACAGGTGCGCTCTCTTTAAAGCCGAGGTTGGCTTTGGCACGACTTCGCGCCGCGCTCCAGTCTTTAGCGCTTGATTGAAGCGCTTTAGCAACATCAGCGCGAAGTGGTAGACCAGTTATTAGTGCACTGCTTAGCTTTCCGGAAGTTACGGGCTGTGCCACCGCCAAGTACTTTGTAAAGAGTGAACCCAATCGATTCGCTAAACCTGGCTTGGCATTTGCTTCATGTATAACTATCGGAATATTTAGTGTTCGGGCAGCCAAATAAGCTGGCCCTGAAACATAGCCTCCAAAGCCAACTAAAAGATCTGCGCCACGAAGCGCCGCTCGCGCTTCTAGAAATGATTGCGTCAATGTTGTCGGTGCCACAAAAATAGAAAGAGAGAATTTGCGGGGAATAATTACCTTAGAGATGTGCGTGAGACTAAAACCTGCACCCGGAACCAAATGATTTTCTAGTCCAGATTTTGTTCCGAGAAAAAGGATTTCGTCCATCGGGTGCTTAGCGCGCCATGAGCGGGCTAGCGCCAATGCAGGTTCGATATGACCGGCTGTTCCACCACCTGCAAGAACGATCTTCATGATGTCCTTAATCTACGCCGTTCTAAGGCCTTCTGGAGTTCATTGGAAACCTCAGGATCGCGTAATGCGCTTCCAAATACATAACCCAGACCCAAATAAAGCGAGATCAAAGCAGAACCGCCGTACGAAACAAAGGGAAGAGTTACGCCAACAACTGGAATAACACTAGTTGCAGAACCAACATTTAACACAGTTTGCACTGCAATCCAGCATCCAATGCCGGCTCCAACATAGCGAGACATAGGATCCTTGCAACGAAGTGAGATTTTAAAGATTGCGAAAATTAGCGCTGCAAGTAACACCAAAACCGCGAGTGTTCCGAGCAGGCCAAGTTCTTCGCCAATCACTGCAAAAATAAAATCTGTGTGCGCTTCAGCTAAGTTGCCCCACTTTTGGCGGCTACCGCCTAAACCAACTCCGAAGATTCCTCCGGTTGCCAATCCGAGCAAGCTATGGGCCGGTTGCCATCCCGCATTTTTATAGTCTTCGGCTGCAAATGGATCTAGCACCACCAGGAATCTATCCAAGCGATATCCGGCAGTTGCAATCAAAACTGCTAGAGCAATTGAACCTACCGCTGCTATTGATCCGAGCAGACGAAGTTCAACTCCTGATACAAAAAGTAATCCACCTAGAATTGCCGCAATAACGCAGGCTGTTCCAAGATCGTTTCCGAGCAAAATAAGGAAAATTACCACCATAAATCCTGGGGCTATTAGCGCAAAAACATTAGTCCGCGTCTTACCTGACTTCTCTTGATTTGCCAGCATGTAACCTGCCCAGAGAATCAAAAGGAACTTGGAAATTTCACTAGGTTGAACATCCACAAATGGAAGCGCAATCCAGTTGGTATTTCCATTGACAGTCTTTCCAACTCCTGGAATCTGAAGAATCAAAAGTACGATGACCGAAATGAGCAAACCTAAACGTGCCAGCAATCTCCATTGCGCAAGAGACCTTTGGGAGAGATAAATTGCCAAAGGAATTGAGAGCGCAAAGAAAATCCCTTGTCGCAAAACTATGGCAACCGCATTGCCTTTTGTATCGAGTGAGTGAATTGAGGATGCCGAAAAGACCATAACTAGACCGATTACCGAAAGGGCTAGCGAACTTCCCGCCAAGATGTAAAAGTTGTTTATTGGTTTGGACAAGAACCTGGCAGGAGAGCTCATTTGACTACCTTCTTTACAGCTGCAGCAAACCTATCTCCGCGATCGGAGTAGGAGATGAATTGATCCATTGACGCGCAGGCCGGAGCTAATAAGACCCGATCCCCTGGTTTAGCGCGTTCTGCTGCCGCACGGACGACGGCCTCCATAAGAGAATTATCGTTTCCACCTCTTTGATAAGTAGCCGGGGCATCGATCAAGACGATTTCAATCTCTGGCGCTTGGGTACGTAACTCTTGAGCAATTAAATCGCGATCGCTGCCAATAAGAATGGCAACCTTGATTCTGGATTTACATTTAGCAATTAGCTCATACATCTGTGCGCCCTTTGCTAATCCACCAGCGATCCAGATCGAAGATAGTGAAGAATTTAGAGATGCCGCTGTCGCATGGGGATTTGTTGCCTTTGAATCATTTACCCATGAGATGCCATTTATATTGGCAACCTCCTCGATGCGATGTCTGCCCAAGGAGAATTTTTGAAGAGCGCTTCTGATTGCCTCTGGCGAAATTCCAAGTGCGCGAGCCAAGCCAGCAGCAGCTAGGGCATTGGCAACATTGTGCGGAACGGTTGGCTTTACATCGATTACCTCGGCGAGCATTGCCGCCTCTTGCGGGTCACTAACAAAAGCGCGATCTACCAACAAATCTTCGACGACGCCGATCTCGCCAGGTGCTGGAGTATCAAGTGAGAAGAAAACTTTCCGTCCCCGCCAATGTGCCGCCTGATTTACCACTTCTAAATCAAGGGCGTTAAGGATGCCGGTAGATGTGCGATCCAAGATGGATCCTTTAACTCTGGCGTATTCGGAAAAACTGCCATGCCAATCAACATGGTCTTCGGCAATATTCAAAATCGCCGCCGCTACAAAACTTGCTTCACGCAACCAATGCAATTGAAAGGATGAGATTTCTAGAACGAGAACTTCATACTTCTCACTACTTTCAACGCTCTCAATTACTGTTGTACCGACATTCCCGCAGGCGATTGCCGATATTCCTCCTTCGCGCAGCATTGCAGCGGCCATTTCAACAGTTGTTGTTTTGCCATTGGTACCTGTTAACGCGACCCACTTTTGTCCGGGTACGAGTTCGGACCGAAATGACCAAGCCAGATCTATCTCATTTACTAGGCGAACATTTGCTGCCTTTGCACTTTGGATAATTGGGTGGCTCTCTCTCCATCCCGGTGAGACCACGATAAATGAATAATCTGCAACATTTACTTGATCGGGTTTCAAAACTTCGAAGGTTTCGCCGCCTGCAACGGAAGTTATCTGATCATCAGCGAAAGTTATGGTTGCACCCTTTGATCTTAACGATCGTGCGACTGCCGAACCTGTTATTGCAGCGCCAAGAATTAAAACGCTTTCGCCCGATAAATTAATGGCCATCTATTCTCAGCCTTATGCCGTAACCCATTGTGCGTAAAAGAGCCCAAGCCCAGCAGCAACACAGAGGCCAGCGATTATCCAGAAGCGGAGCACAATCGTGACTTCACCCCAGCCCATCAATTCAAAGTGATGTTGTAGCGGTGCCATCTTAAAGATGCGCTTACCACCAGAAATTTTGAAGTAGGCAACCTGAAGAATCACTGATGCGCTAATGATTACAAATAAACCGCCTAGCGGGATGAGAAGAAGTTCAATTCGTAAGGTTGTTGCAATTCCGGCAAGTGCACCACCTAGCGCAAGCGAACCTGTATCTCCCATAAAAATCTTTGCAGGTGAGGCGTTCCACCAGAGAAAACCCGCACATGCCCCAGCCATTGCGGCAGATAAGACAGCGATATCCAAAGGGTCGCGAACTAGGTAGCAGTTTGGTCCAGGAGAAACCGCGCAGCTCTGCCCAAACTCCCAGACGCCGATCAATATAAAGGCAATGAAAGTCATAACCGCAGCGCCTGTAGCTAAGCCATCTAAACCATCGGTGAGATTAACTCCGTTACTTGTAGCGGTAACCATAATTACGACCCAGATAATCACCAGAGTTGTTCCTAAAGTAATTGAAGTATCTCTAACTGTAGATAAGTTCTGTGAAATAGGAGTTAGCCCATCACGATCTGGAAAGAGAGTTCCTAGGTATGCAAAGGTTGCTGCCACCACAATTTGTCCAAAAATTTTCTGCTTTGCATTTAATCCAAGTGATTTCTGGCGAGATACTTTCAGCCAATCATCTAAGAACCCAACAAAGCCTAGACCAAACATGAGACCTAGTACCAACAGCGCAGAGGTAGTGACGGCATTTCGAGAGATTACGTGGGCGATGAAATATCCAAGAGCGGATGCGAAGATGATGATGATGCCGCCCATTGTTGGTGTGCCACGCTTCGTGTGGTGAGAAGAGGGTCCATCATCGCGAATAATTTGTCCGTAGCCTCGGCGCGCCAGGATGCGAATTAATCCAGGGGTTCCGAAGAGCGATAAGAAAAGGGCGATCGCGCCTGCGATCAGAATTTCTCTCATTTAACTCTCTCCCCCGACTTCGCGACTATTCCACCTTTGTGTAATCATTTCTGCAATTTCCTCAAACTTTTCTGCCCGAGACGCTTTTACCAGAACAACATCTCCCTGGCTCATTTGGCTAACCAGATTTGCAGCCGACTCCTTTGTATCTAGTAAATGAACAGTCGTGGCGCCAGCGTTATCCATCAGCTCCGCGTACTCTGGAGAAGCGACGCAAACGAGATGGTCAATTCCTAACTCTGAAGCAAGGGTGCCAAGTCTTGAGTGATGTTCATGTGATGACGCGCCGAGTTCATGCATCTTTCCCAAGAAAGCCCACGATTGCCCGCCACGTTCTTGTGCAAATAGCAGCAAAGTTCGTAGCGCAGCTTGCGTTGACTCTGGGCTTGCGTTGTATGAATCATTGATTAGGACAAGGCCATCTAATTCGGAAATTTCCATGCGCCATTTGCTATTGAGATCAGCAGTGGAAAGCGCGCCCGCAATAACATCAATAGAAATGTTTAACTTTGTTGCAATTGCTGCAGCTGCAAGAGCGTTTGCCACCTGATGGATACCGACAATTCTTAGGGCAACTGAAGCTCGTCCGGCTGGAGTTACCAAATCAAAATGTGGTCGGCCTTCGCGAATTTCAATATCTGTAGCTCGAACATCAGCTCCAGTTGTTTCGCCAAATGTCACGGTCTCACCTTTATGCAGGGAGGACATCGCCGGGGTGAATCTGTCATATTGACCAAGTACCGCAATTGCAGAATCAGATAGTGATGAGATCATCTCTGATTTAGCTTTAGCGACTAATTCCTCAGAACCGAATTCGCCAACGTGCGCTGTGCCAACTCGTAGGACTACCCCGATATCTGGAGATGCCATTTTGCATAAAGTTGCTATATCTCCAACGTGGCGTGCACCCATTTCCAAGATACAGAACTTGGTCTTTTCATCACATTGCAGCAAGGTTATTGGAGCTCCGAGTTCGTTATTGAAGTTTCCTATAGGTGCCACAGTAGGTGAAACTGTTCCAAGAATATGTTGAAGAAGATCTTTAGTGGTTGTTTTTCCTTGTGATCCGGTAAGAGCAACTACCTTCAAATCTGGCAGTGCATTACGTACAAAAGCTGCTAAAAGATTTAATGCGGCTATGACATCCTTCACGACTATGCAGCGCTCTGGTACTTCCCTTGTTACAAAGGCAAGAACCGCACCGTGAGTGAAAGCATCTGAGATGTATTTATGCCCATCGGTTTTTTCACCTACCAGCGCTAAGAAAATAGAACCCTCTGTCGCCTGTCCTGAATTGAACACCGGTGCCGCTGTTACGGTGACGTCTGTGCCAACCAACTCACCACCAACAATTTTTGCTATCTGCGAAGCTTGTAAATCAATCATTTAACACCTGCTATCGCCTGTGCCAAAATTTTGCGATCATCCAAATCCATTTTCTTACCGTTTATTTCTTGTCCAAGTTCGTGTCCCTTACCCAAAATCACGACAGTGTCGCCGTCACTTGCCAGCGAAACTCCATATTCGATTGCACTTTTTCGATCGACAATTACTCTGGAAGGTTCTGAGACTCTAGAATTTCCAACCATCTGCCTCAAGATTTCGTTTGGATCCTCAGAGCGCGGATTATCACTAGTAAATACTGCAATATCGCAGGCTTGAATAAGAGCCTGACCCATTAATGGACGTTTACTAGAATCGCGATCGCCACCGCAACCCAGTACTGCAATAATTTTTCCAGTAGTGAATTCACGTATGGATTCAAGAACACTTGTAACTGCATCGGGCGTGTGTGCGTAATCAACAATAGCTGAGAAATTCTGGCCAATGTTGACTTCTTCTAGACGGCCCGCAGCCCCCGTCAACGATGGAATGATGGCAGCAACAGCAATCGGATCGACACCAGATTCAATGGCAATCGCAACAGCCATAAGAAGGTTATCTAAGTTAAATCCACCGCGAAGCTTTGTAGAAGACTCGATCAAGATTCCACCTGAACCGCGGATTTTAAAGTGCACCTTTCTCCCAGATGTATCAATTTCAGAAAAGTGCCACGTCGCATGAGGCTTGAGCCGTGAGAGCGAAATTACAGGGAGTT
Source organism: Actinomycetota bacterium (assembly GCA_041165825.1). Lineage (GTDB taxonomy): Bacteria > Actinomycetota > Actinomycetes > Nanopelagicales > Nanopelagicaceae > Planktophila. Next base: position 29,123 of record JBEAMT010000092.1, read on the forward strand.
CGGTTGAGGCAGCCAACCTTGATCCATATGGGTTATCTATATTGATAACTGCCTGATCAGCAAAGTCAAAAGTAAATAACTTGGCTTTCGCTGCAAAGTAACTCTCTAAATCTCCGTGGAAATCAAGATGGTCTTGCGACAGATTTGTAAATCCAACAAATGCAAAATGTGCACCTTGCATACGATGAAGCACCATTGCGTGACTCGAAACTTCCATCACCAGATGTCGCATATGGCGTTCGCGCATGACCGCCGATATCGCCTGTAAATCCGTCGCTTCAGGCGTGGTGCGAGTACTTTCAACTGATTCTTTACCAATGCGAGTTTCAATTGTTCCGATTAGTCCGCATTCGCGATCAGCAGCTTCAAATATTTGATAGATCAGAGTAGAAACAGTGGTCTTGCCGTTAGTTCCCGTGATTCCGATACTTGCCAGATCTCGCATTGGCTCGTTGTAAAGCAGAGCAGAAACATTGCCTGCCACGCGACGAGGATCTTCAACAACAAGTACAGGAACTTTGGAAACTAGACCTGCACCTTTAGCATCAGTTAATACTGCAACTGCACCAGCTTTAATGGCTTGTGCGGCAAACTCTGCGCCATGGCGATTAGCACCTGGCATAGCAATAAAGAGATCGCCAGGTTCAACTAGCGAATCGTTGTGAGTTACACCTGAAATTTCTATCTCAGAGAGTTGTTGCTCAGTTAAATCACAATGCGCAGAAACCGCACCTGCGACTTTCTGCAGATTTAAAGTGCTTGGATTAAAAGGGCGCATTATCTGCTCTTAAGACTCGCCTGTTTGGTCGCAGCAACTGAGCGACGTTCCTGCTGACGAAGTTCTGCTTGAGTTAGCGCGATTGGAAGAACTTTGGTTCCGGTTGGCGCAACATGTTCTGCTTGAAGAACAAATGTCATAACTTTCTTGAATACCGGACCACCGAGTGACCCGCCGTAGTATGCACCTTTAGGATCTTGGATTGTCACGCTTATTACATACTTAGGTGCATCCGCGGGAGCAAAGCCAATAAATGAAGCCGTATATCCGCTATAGCAACCACACTCAGTGTTGTAGCGTTCTGCAGTTCCTGTTTTACCGGCAACGCGGTAACCAGGTATTGCCGCACTTGGTGCAGTTCCGTGGCCCGATACAACTGATTCCATCATCAAACGAATTTGTTGCGCAGTCTTTGCGCTTACAACTCTTTCAGATGTTCGATCTGCAGCTGCAGTGAATTTTCCAGATGGATCACTAGTACCGGCAATCACAGTCGGCGATACTCGCACCCCATCATTTGCGATAGTTGCAAAGATGCTAGTTGCTTGCATCGCGGTAACCGAATATCCCTGACCGAAAGCAACGGTAGGCGCTGTGGTACCTGACCATTCGCTGACTGGATGGAAAATTCCTCTAGATTCGCCAGGTAATCCTGAACCAGTTGAAACGCCAATTCCAAATTTAGTTAGGTAATCGTGTAGCTTTTCATTAGAGAGCATTTCGCCAATTTTTATAGTGCCAGTGTTTGAAGATACCGCCAAGATTCCTGCAGTAGTTAAGCGTTGAATCGGATGGCGATCATGGTCATGGAAAGTATCTCCCCCGCGCTTTAGCGAATATGGAACCGATAGGACAGTCTCGGGAGTTACCTTTTTCTCCTCTAGCGCTGCAGCTAGAGTCATAACCTTTCCAGTTGAACCTGGCTCATAAACATCCTGCACCGAAGGATTTCGCATCAATGATTGAGAAACGGTCTTGGTGTTATTTGGATCAAATGTTGGAGCAGTTGCGTGAGCCAAAATATGGCCAGTCTTCGGATCCATCACGATTACAGTTCCACTAGAAGCGCGAGATTTGGAAACAGCTTCTTGAATGGCTTGCGCCGCAACCCATTGCACGTCACGGTCGATGGTTAAGCGAACTGTTGTTCCTTTCTTGGCCGCAACAATCTCATTCTGTGATCCAGGAATTTCTGCACCTAAGCCACGTGCATATGAATAACGACCATCAGTTCCAGATATCAGCGAGTTCATGCTTGATTCCAGGCCAGTCGCACCAATTCCATCTTGACGAACGAAGCCGACAAGTGAAGAAACCAATGATCCTGAAGGATATTCGCGGATGTAGTTACGTTCTGCAAAGAAACCTAAAATTCGCTTATCAAAGTTCTCTTTAGAAAGTGCGGCGTTATGGGCATCAATTGATTCGCTCAACGAACGCCAAACCGCAGGCTTTGCACTTCGGAGAACCATTGAATAACGCTTGGTACCAGAGATCGCGCTCTGCACCTGTGCAACTGTCATTCCAAGAATCGGAGCTGAAAAATTTGCAGTTGCTGGCGCATCGGTAATTAACGTTTGGTCAACGACAATATTTATCGCTGAAACGCTGCGCGCAAATGGGGTGCCATTTATATCTGTGATTTCACCGCGAGCTGCCGGTATGGCGCGCGTTGACTCCATCTCATTGGCAGCCTTTGCCCGATAATCGCTGGCTTGAATCGCCTGAATCTGAATCAAACGCGCTGCAAATAGAAGAAAAAAAATCAATATAAATACGATGAGGATGCGAATGCGAGATGCTGCCAGATTTAAATTACCCAAGGGCCACATCTCCATTACTTAACGCCTCTGCGGTAGGAGCCAAATTTAGAAATACAGGAGATTCTGAGGGGCGCATCCCGAGTCCAGTAGCTTTCTTGGCAAGTGATTCAGGAGATGATTCACGATCAATTTGGCGGTTGATCGCCTCGCGTTGGTCTGCAACTAATTTTGCTTCCGCTTTTAGCTCTGAGAGAGTAAATGCATCTTGCGCGAGCAGAATATTTACAACAAGCAACATAAATAAACCAACTCCAGCAACCGCTGATAAGAAAATTGCAAAGAATCGATGTGTCGCTTGAGCACCTTCAGAAACATTAGGAACCAACTTAAGGAAAACTTCTGCAGACTTCTCAGATAGCTTTTGGCGAGGAGGGCGTGGACCGTGAGTTGCGATCGTCTGAGTTAGTGCCATTTACGCCGCCACTCTCTCGATCGCGCGCAGACGAACCGAAGCCGAGCGCGGATTCTGCGCTAACTCTTGGTCTGAAGGCGTCTCGCCAGATTTTGAAACAAGTACAAACTTGGCGGCAAACTCAGGAAGTTCGACTGGAAGATCTCTTGGAGTCTTTGATGTAGATAGTTCAACAAAAATCTCTTTAACAATACGATCTTCGAGAGACTGGAATGAGAGAACTACTACTCGTCCGCCTACCATCAATAAATCAAGTGCAATCGGAAGTGCGCGACTAATTGCACCCAGTTCGTCATTGGCTTCTATTCGAAGTGCCTGGAAGGTGCGCTTTGCCGGGTTGCCACCTGTGCGACGAGTAGCCGCCGGGATGCTTTCTTTAATCAATGCTGCAAGTTCCTGGGTCGAATTCAAAGGTGCCTTAGCGCGTGCTTTCACAATGTTTTCAACGATGCGAGTTGCAAACTTTTCTTCTCCATAAGTACGTAAGATCTTTACGAGTGCACCCGGTGCATATGTATTAACGATCTCTGACGCGGTAATTCCGCGTGTCCGATCCATCCTCATATCAAGTGGTGCCTCTTGCGAATAAGAAAATCCACGATCAACTTCATCTAACTGAATTGATGAAACTCCAAGATCAAATAAAACGCCGTTTACTTTCTCATACCCATGCGCAGCAACGACTTCACCGATTCGGTCGAATATGGCGTGATTTGCTTTGAAACGATCCCCGAATCGAGCAAGTCGTGCCGATGCGCGTTCGAGGGCAATAGGATCGCGGTCTATACCGATAACAGTAAGTGTTGGAAATTTTTCAAGAAGAGCTTCAGTGTGACCACCCAAACCAAGTGTGCAATCAACAATTACGGGAGATGAATTTAGAGAAACGGTTGAGGAGAGTAATTCAATACAACGATCAAGCATTACTGAAATATGTTGCGTACTTGCATCGTTCATACACTCCCCCATTCCTTCTGATTTTCTTCTGGTTTTCTTCTGGTTTTCTTTTTTCATCTCTCATCTCTGGTCACCGCCGGCCGACGGATCTAACGAAAGCGACACCGGGGAAGGGGTGTCGCTGCCGGCTTTAGGTCGGCGGTGGCCACAGATGAGAGCGCTATTTAATTTTTTACTTGCTACTTATTAAGTTGTTTTAATTTTTCTCAGAAGAGACCCGGAAAAATCTCCTCTGAAACCTCGGCGAAGCCCTTTTCACGATCTGTTAAATAAGAGTTCCAAGCTGCGTTATCCCAAATTTCAACGCGAGTGTTTGCACCAATAACAACGCAATCTTTTTCAAGGCCTGCATATGTGCGAAGTCCTGCAGGAATAGTTACTCGACCTTGACGATCAGGAATTTCATCGTGTGCACCGGCAAACATCACGCGCATGTAATCGCGCGCATTCTTTGATGTAACTGGTGCCTGGCGCAGGGTTTCAGTGATCGTTGCAAATTCAGCGGATGGAAAAACGTAGAGACATCGTTCTTGTCCTTTTGTAATAACCAAGCCTGCAGAGAGTTCTTCACGGAATTTTGCGGGAAGTATTAGCCGGCCCTTTTCATCAAGGCGTGGCTCGTGGGTACCGAGAAACATTTTCGCGAACCCCCTTCCCCGAGGACTCTTGTAAGCGGGAAACCCCACTTAATCCCCCACTTTACTCCACTTTCCTCCTTTTTCAACCACCCTTCGCCACCTTTCCCCTACGGCCTCCCCCGTCCACCCCACCGTCCACCCCCCCGTCCACTCAACTGTCCACCTCAGATTTATGCCAGGAATGGAAAAAGCCCCCGCATAAGCGAGGGCTTAGATTGAACAGGTTTAGTGGCAGTTAGCCGTTATTGCGTTGATCCCAACGATCCTCAAAGCCTTGGGTAAAGCCCTTTCCAAAGCCCTTACCGCGCGGGCGCTTGGCAAAAGAAGCCTGGCGAGCGCTGTTTGAAGCAGCAGCCGAGATCGCCTTGGCCAAGATAATTACGCCGACAAGGGCGAAGATAAAGCCGATTACGCCCACGAGAGTTACTTGTGCGATCAGCCCGCCAAAGAGTGTGGCTATTCCAATTATCAGAGCGACTACCCCGATAGCTGCGGCCGGTCCACGACGGCGAGCACCGGAAAGCGTTGAAACAAGAGCTGGGTCATCAGCTGAGAGCGCCTGCTCCATCTCTGCTAGCAAGCGTAATTCGCGATCGGAAAGTGCCATATACACACAATAGAACAACTTTTATTTAGGTGCTAGTCGGTCTACCGAGTAGCCATAGGAATTGCTAGTCGGTCTCTTCCTCATCTGCTTCAGCCTTAATAAGGCGCCCCGGACGTACGCTGCCCCGCCCAAAGCGCGCTTTTGCACGATCAATCGCCCCCTCGGCATCGCGCCAACCCTTCTCGCGCGCACCAAGCACTAATTGTTCTGGTGAGTCCTCCTGCAAATTCTCCAACGCAACTCCAACTAAGCGAAGTCGAGCGCGATCGATCTTTAACGCTAAGTAAAGAGATTTAACAACTTCATAAACCTCGTGGGTGCTATCGATAGCAAGTGGCAAAGTCTTGGAGCGATTAATCGTTGAGAAATCTGCAAAGCGCACCTTGATCGAAATTGTCTTTGCAAATAAACCTTTCTCACGAAGTCGGGCAGTTGCTTTCTCGGTCATACGTAGAAACTCTTGCAAGATCTCAGTTGGATTATCTAGATCGCTTGAGAAAGTTTCTGCTGCCGATATTGATTTATCTGGTTCTTCTGGAGTCACATCCCGGTAATCGCGCCCCCAGGCAAGTTCATAAAGTGAAGCACCGGCTGAATCACCGAGCGCGCGAATCAGAGTATTGCGCGGAGTATTCGCGATATCGGCGACGGTATGAAGTCCGAGTCGCTCTAGTTGTTCTGCAGTCTTTGGCCCGACTCCCCAGATTGCACCAACAGGTAGTGGGTGCAAGAAAGTTAATATGCGATCGCTGGTTATCTCGAGCATTCCATTTGGTTTGCAATGTTGCGATGCCAACTTGGCAATGAATTTAGATGGCGCAATACCAACTGAGCAGGTGATTCCTTCTTCTCTCTCAACTCTGGCACGAATCTCTGTTGCGATCTCGCGGCCTGTACCCAGTAATTTGCGCGCACCTGTTACATCTAAGAAAGCTTCATCTAGAGATATTGGCTCGACTAGCGGAGTAAATGATTCAAAGATCTTCATTACCCGTTCAGAGATTTCTGAGTAGCGATGATGATCAGGTGCGATAAATATGGCGTTAGGTGCCATACGTTGTGCGCGAGCAACAGGCATTGCGGCGCGGATACCGAATTTACGCGCCGCATAGTTTGCCGATAGAACAACGCCACGCGCTCCTGCTCCGACAACAACTGCTTTGCCGCGAAGCTCTGGATGATCGAGTTCGGCAACGGATGCATAGAAGGCATCCATATCGACATGCAGGATCGTGGACTCTTGCTCTTTCTCTTGGCTCATATCGCTCTCTCGATTAATTTGCGCGACCACTTTTCATAAGCCTGGCGCAAATCCCAGGCGCCGCTAGCGTTGATAGATATCCCACGTTCGCCAGTGCGCCTAGTTTTGCCACGGACTAACAATAAGGATGTTGAGTAGAGAGTGGAAGCAAAACCCTCTTGTGCATCAGAGAAGAATGTTGAATCGGTGCAGCCATAACCGTCATCGAGAGTTAAGAAGATAACGCGCCGCCCAGAACGCACTGGTGGGGTCTGCATCGCAACCTTTACACCTGCAACCAGAACTTCAGATTGTGAACGAAGTGTTAGTAGATCTGATGATTTAACTGCGCCGATGGCATTTAGAAACGGGGCATAGAACTCGAGCATATGGTGGGTGATATCCATTCCTAAACGTTCTACCTCGTTGCGCACTTTTTCGGAAGCGCCCATCGCAGGTAAACCACTGGTGGCAAGTGCGGGTGGGGCAAAGCCAAAGACCATCTGCGATCCAGAAACATTCGAGGCAGGTGAGCGAGTTAGATCAGATAAATGCAGAAGTAGATCGCGATGATTTAAGGCGCCATTACTAAGCGAGTGCACCCGATCGAAAGCGCCGGTCATGATTAAGGTTTCGATAATTGGATGTGAGGCCCCTGATCTGCGATAGAAATCTGCAAGATCGATATAGGGGCGACCTGCGATTATCGAAGTGATCTCCCCTTCGCTAATTCCGCCAACTGTAGAAAGTGCGATACGTACGCTGTAAGCACCATCGCTACTTTTTTCAACTGTATAACTTTCATTAGAGAAATTGATATCAAGCGGTGCGAGCCCAACTCCTAACTGGCGAGCTTCATCAACCATTAAACGCTTTGGGTACATGCCAGGGTCGTGGGTAAGAACTCCAGCGATAAATGCTGCTGGGTAATGGGTCTTTAGATAAGCAGATTGATAAGTAGGGAGTGCAAATGCTGCGGCGTGCGCTTTGCAGAAACCAAAAGATGCAAAGGCGCGCAAGACATCCCAGATCTCGGTAATAGTTGTTAACTCGTAACCACGCGCTGTGGCGGCAGGAAAGAACCAATCGCAGACTTCTTGTTGGCCTTCCTTGCTGCCTAAAGCGCGCCGTTTTTCATCGGCAGCAGCTAGAGATATGCCAGTCATAGTGGCGATAATCGAGATCACTTGTTCGTGAAATACAACCACGCCTTCGGTTTCTGCCAAGATCTCATAGAGATCAGGGTGAATTATCTGCGCCGATGTAAAGCCATGGCGCGCGCTTAAGAAGGGGCGGATCATGTCGCTCTTAACCGGGCCGGGGCGAAAGAGTGAGATATCGATAACGAGATCGTTAAAAGTTTTGGGAGTTAACTTTCCGACTAGCTCGCGTTGGCCTGGGCTTTCAACTTGAAAGATACCTAAGGTGCGCGTTGATTGGATTAACTCATAAGTTGGCGCATCATCTAGCGGCACAGCATCAATATCAACTTCTGTCTCATCAACTCGTTTTATCTCAGCAACTGCGTGAGCAATAGTTGATTGCATTCGCACGCCAAGGATGTCTAGTTTTAGTAAACCAATTTCTTCAACGTCATCTTTATCGAATTCCACCATCGGATAACCGCCGGCGTTGAACTGCACTGGTGCGCGATCGAGCAGACCCGCATCAGATAGAACAACAGCGCAGGGATGCATCGCTAAATGGCGCGGCAGACCATCAAGGCGCTGGGCAAGTGAGATCGCCATCGCGGTAAGGGGAGCCGATAAATTAAGTGAGCGAAGTTCGGGAAGTGATTTAAGAGTCGCTTCAATATTTCGGGCGCGTACATGTGGCAGAGATTTTGCAATTAGATCGATCTCCATCGGAGCAATACCTAGTGCTGAACCAGCATCGCGAATGGCATTTCGCGCCCGATAAGTGTCGACCATCGCAACGGTTGCACATCGCGAGAGCGCGCCAGGTGCGCGCCAATCAGTGTCGCCATAGCGTTTAAAGACCAGGTCGTAAATTTCTAAGCGGCGTGCGGATTCAACATCGATATCTATATCGGGCAAGGCGCGACGTAGCGGAGAGCAGAAACGTTCCATTAATAAACCGTGGCGCATCGGATCAACGCCAGAGATGCCGAGTAAGTGGCAGATCAGTGAACCTGCACCGCTGCCCCGCGCTGCAACACGGATATTGCGTTCGCGCGCCATATCAGTTATGTCGGCAACGGTTAAGAAATATGACTCGTAACCAAGGGTTGCAACAGTTGCTAGCTCATCATCTAAACGAACGCGGGCTTTAGCGATCATGGAAGAGTCGTTGTAGCGCCAATTGATTCCGGATTCGCAACGCGTGCGCAATAAAGCGCGCATTGAGTTAGCGGAATCAGCTCCAACAATATGAGCTTCAGGTAAGTGGATCGCACCTAAACCAAGATCGCGTTGCGGTGATAACAGCGCGCGTTCGGCCCATTTGCGAGTGGTATTTAAAAGCAAACGTGGTGTTCGTTCTCCTGCAGCAAGTGCAATTTCGGCAGCAAGTTCTGACATTTGGCTATTGGACTTTAAATATCCTTCAGCGTTACGTCGCTCGAGGTGGCGTTGATGCAGTGGAACTAATTGGCGCGCACAATCAAGGATGTCGGCAACTGGTCCATCGGCAGCATCTCGCATTCGCACTGCATTTGTAATGACGGCATCGATATCGTGATCGCGCGCAAAGATAAGTGAACGGGCAGCATGTGCGGTTGAGAAAGGGCCTTTGCCGGCGACTAAATGTGAAACGCAATCAATGGCTTGATCGCCAAAGAAGGGGCGTGTTTTATTAAAGATTTCGTAGGCGATATCGCTGCGGTGTAATACGAGTGCTTGGCTTAAAGGTGATTCGGGTCCGTGCAGTACATGTAACTGCGTTGAATATTGGCTAAAGCGTTGCAGGAGATCGAGAGTGATAATCGGTTTGCGATCTACTGCGTTCATGGATAGCCCAGTCATAAAGCGAACAAGTGCGCGCCATCCCCCATCGCCATGTGCCAGAACTGTTACGCGCGGTAAATCTTTGGCACTTGTATTTTTATTATTGGAATCGTTCAGTAAATCAATAGCGAGATTGACTCCGATGATCGGTGCGATTCCGTATTGCAGGCAGGCGCGAGCAAAGCGAATCGAGCCAGATAAACCGTCGCGATCAGTGAGTGCGAGCGCCGGTGATTCAAATTCGGCGGCGCGCTGCACCAGATCTTGGGGCTGCGTTGTTCCGTATTTAAGTGAGAAGGCACTTGATGTACGTAGATGGATAAAACTCATACTTAACTCATACCTGTTTAACGATCCACGAACCTGTTATCTCATCGCGTTCTAGCTGAAATGTATTTAGGGCTCCAATTGGTGCAGCTTCGACTGTCCATAGAGCGCGAGCGCCATCGTCTGGGCGATAGATGCCATCGCTAACGCGGTTCCACCAACCACCTGCTTCACACCAACGCGATAGAACTGCATGGATGCGAAAGCGCTTGCCGCGAAAGGTAAATTCGATGGGCGTTGCCGCTCCATCGGATATGACTTCATGGGCTGGGGTTACTTCTGGGACTGACATTTTTAAGACCTAAAGCCTTTCTTGCTGGGATCTGTGGATAATTCGAACATGTGTTCGAAAACTAGCCCAAGGCTCTGACAGGGTCAAGATAGGAGGGAGTTCACCCTCCCGTAACGGCGTGGCAACGAAATTGGCCACCAATACCTAGCAATATCCGCCCTATGAATAAAACCCTCACCCGTCCACGCGCCTTTTGGGGCGCAACCGTTGCCCTCGCAGCTCTTGCGATCTCAACAATCACTCCTATCGCATCTGCCAATACATATTCGGCACCTGCTGCGCCAACAAATGTTGTCGCTACCGCATCCGCAACTGGAATCAAGGTTCGCTGGACAAAATCTCCAGATGTAAACCCAGGAATTACGCACTACATCGTTTCTGCGGGAGCTGGCTCATGTCCAGTTATCGCGCGCGCAACAAACCCATCGGTAATCACGCTACCTGTGCTTGCTGGACAGACAACATTTACCCCAGTTGTCCAAGCAGTAAACGCTTATGGAATCTCACCTGTTGCAAAAGCCAATAGAAGCTTCACGGTTTCCGCACTAACCGGAACAGCGATCCGCACAGATCTAAAATCTGTCCAGTTCTTACAGTTCAGCGATTTCCACGGTGCGCTTGAAGCATCTGCAACCAGCATTGGTGCGGCAGTTCTTACCTCTTCATTTGCCGCAGAGCGCGTGAAGAACCCGGCAACAATTACTGTTTCGTCAGGTGACAATATTGGCGCTGCGCCACAGATATCTTCAGCATTTGAAGAAATCCCAACCATCGAAGCGATGAACCTAATGAAGGTTGATGCTTCAGTATTCGGTAATCACGAGCACGATCGCAACGTTGCCCACCTTGCAAAAGTAATCGGCGCATCTGATTTTCAGTGGGTTACTTCCAACTACAGCACTTTGAACGGACTTGAGTCCGGAACAAAGGCAGCAAAGGAATACGCAATTATTGAACGCGGCGGCCTAAAGATCGGCATTGTTGGCGCAAATACTTCTCAAACTAAAGAGCAAGTATTCCCAGGTAATTTAATGACCCCAAGTGGTAAAGAAATTGTTATCGACCCAAGCATGGATGGCGTGAACAAAGCAATTAAGGCGGCTAAGGCTGCTGGTGCTGACTTTGTAGTTGCACTTGTACATGAAGGTTGGACTGAAAACCTTGAAGGAAAGGCAGAAGGTCCACTTCCTGCAATTGCGAAGGAAATCCAGGGCGCTGCAATTGTCTTTGGAGCTCATAGCCACTTGACATACTCATCATCAAATCCTGGAACTGTCCGTACTGCGCCAACGCTAATTGCTCAGGTTGTTAATTCAGGCGCTGAGTACACACGCTCTGCAGTCTGCTTCGATACTGCACGTGCCAAGGTTCTTGGTTCATCTGTTGAGTATGTTAAAAAGGCAGATGTGGCAACAGTCGCTGCAGATGCAACGGCAGCAGCAATGGTTAAAAAATATAAGGATCAACTTTCTCCAAAGCTTGATGTCAAAGTTGGATCCGTCTCTGACCAGTTCCCACGTGGTGGTACACCTGCGGTAGAACGCTCAGGTGAAAACCCAACCGGTAACTACACAACCGATGTCATCCGCGCTAAGTACAAAGTTGACTTTGTACTTACCAACGGTGGCGGTATCCGCGACACACTTCCAGCCAAGACATACACACCTGCAGATAAGACTTTGAAGCGTCCTGCAACTGGATCCACCGGTCCATACGATGTAACTCTTGGTGATGCACTTACCGTCTATCCATTCGGTAACTCTGTATCAACAACAACGATCACAGGTGCGGGACTTTGGAAGGCCCTTGAAAATGGCGTCTCTAACTTCCCATCAGATGGTCGCTTCCCACAGATCTCAGGATTTAAATTCTCCTGGGATTCAACAAAGGCCAAGATGAGTCGCATCGTTTCCGTCACGACACTCGATGGAAAAGCAATCGCTGCAGATTCGAAGGAATACACAATCGCAACTCTTGACTTCCTAGTTCAAGGTGGCGATGGATACGCCGGAACATTTGCTCCGTCAAAGTCCAAGGTGCGCGACTTGTTAGTCGATGTATTGATCGAAGCGCTTAAGGCAGATATGGCAGCCGGTAAGGTCACCAAGATGCCAACGGCAGATGGTCGCATCGTGAAAGTTGCCTAAATAGCTCCGCTTAGAGAAAAGGCCCGTCGCACAGGTTGCGGCGGGCCTTTTTGCGCGTGTCGTTCCCAGAGATAGTTGAAATTTCAACTATCTACCCCTAATATTTATCTCGTAAATAGGGCTGTTAAGTCAGTCAATAAATTAAATTCAAATAAATAAGGAGAACCATGGACGCAGTACTCGTAATTGGCCGAATTCTTTTCGCCTTTATCTTCATCACATCAGGAATCGCTCACTTCGCAAAGCTTGAAATGATGACCGGCTATGCCAAATACAAGAAGTTGCCTGCTGCAAAGCTCGGCGTAATCGCGAGCGGACTTTTCTTCCTTCTCGGCGGTATCTACATCGCACTCGGCTTCTGGGTAGACCTAGGAGCGCTAATGCTTGCCATTACCTTGGTACTTGCAGCCGTTATCTTCCACAATTACTGGAAAGAGACCGATGCAACTGCAAAGCAGAACGAAATGATCTCATTTAATAAGGATCTTGCTCTCGCTGGCGCTTCACTAATCATCTTCGCACTTATCTACAGCGGTGCAATCTCAGCAGATGCTTTCGGTCCACATATTGGAAACATCTCATTCTTTAATCGGTAATTGAACAAGTCACTAAATGTTCATCAAATGGCCCCCTGGTTTAGGGGGCCATTTCGCATTTCAGTGAGATTATTATCAAATGGATACCTTGCTAGCGGTTATTGCTGGTGGATTTATCGGTGCGATTCTCGGCTTTGTTGGTGCAGGTGGAGCCATGCTTTCTGTACCGATCCTGCTCTACGCATTTGACTTCACTGCTATTCCTGCAACAACCGGCGCCCTAGCAATTGTCCTATGTGCAGCCATTGCAGGAGCTATTCCCAAAGCTCGGGCGAAAGAAATTCTTTATCGTGAAGCGCTTGTGATTTGGGGACTAGGCCTTGTAACCAACCTTGCGGCATCGATTCTTGCTCATAGATTAAGTGATCAGATAATTACTACTGGATTTAGTATCACCATAATTTTTGCTGCATTATCAATGATTAAAAAATCTGCCGACCAGGAACAGCGCAGAATGTCGCCCGAAGTTTTGGTGGCGGTTTCACTTGGAATCGGCGTAATTACCGGCCTCTTTGGAATTGGTGGAGGTTTCATAGTCATTCCGGTCTTAATGCATGCTTTTGGAACTCCAGCGAGAGTTGCATCCGGAACATCGCTGGTTGTAATTGCCCTTAACTCAATAACTGCTTTTATTGGCCACCAATCACATTGGGATGAAGTCAATTGGAAGATTCCAGTTGTGATGGCGCTGAGTGCAACAGCAATCGCCTTGCTGGCATCGCACCGCCAATCAAAGAGCAATGAAACGACTAAGAGAGCTTTCGCAGGGCTACTAGTTTTAGTTGCCGCCTTTACGATGCTACAGACTTGGGCCTAAGCGTTAACAGCTTTAATTGATTTCGATAAGAAGCCGGCCATAATCAACATTATTACTGGATAGGCCATACCAATCGAAAGATTTGTGTACTCGGCAATCAAACCTGTGATTGTTGGACCAAAGAAGAATCCCGCAATTCCAATTACTCCAACACGCGATATTGCAACAGCCGGTGCTATCCCCGGAGTCTTACTTGCCGCCAAGATAAATGCAGGAAACATTGGACCGATTCCCAGACCGGCAGCAACAAATCCTATATTTACAATGATCAGCGCGGGGATCGGATACGTATCAGAGATTGGAATCGAGATTGCTAAGGCAATTCCCCAAATACTTCCACCGATATAACCACCGAGCTTTACCAAACGCGCGGGACCAAAGTAATCGAGTGCGCGATCTCCTAAAAATCTACTTACGATCATCGCTAGTGCAAATGATGCAAAGGCCGATGCGTAAACGCCTTTGCCGTATCCCATCTCATCGCGCAATAAAATTGCACCCCAGTCACTTGCTGCACCTTCGCCAACCAAACTCGCGAGAAGTCCACATCCTAAGAACCAAAGTGGCATCACCGATTTACCGAAGAATGGGATCTTTGCTTCGTGCTCTTCTTCGCCTTTATGGCCATCGATAGATGCTGGTAGTAAGTAGTAAGCAGCGATCAAATAAGCAATCACTGAGAAAACAGCAATTGCAATCAGGTTGGTACGTGGTGAAACATGGCGAGTAATTGCGCCACCCAAAACAGTTGTTACAAATGCGCCCATGCTCCACATGGCATGGAATGAAGACATGTAACGACGGCCAAGTATCTTTTCTACAACTGTTGCCTGAAAGTTGTAACACATATCGATCAAGGCATAACCGAACCCCATCGTAAATAGCATTAAAAATAAAGCCGCTGCATTAGTAGCAAGACCCATGCCGGCTAGCCCAGCAGGCATGATGAATACGCCGACAAAGATAACTTTCTGCGAACCGAAGGTATGCATCAACCTTCCAGCAAGTTGCGCACCCGCAATGGATCCGAAGGTGCTTCCCAGCAAAACAAAGCCAAAAGCGCCATTAGATAGGCCGATTAAATCCTTTATTTCCGGGATGCGCGGCACCCAGCCCATCGAAACAATTCCTAGTAAGAGAAAACAGAAACGAAGCGAGTTGCGAGCTGATTTTGCACGTTGGATCTGATCAACGGCTCCTCTAGACATTTGCCAAGGGTATCCTGCAACCATGGATGGCATCTTAGAAAAAGCTGCGGTTAAGCGATTTATTCAAGCCGCAAGGGACCTTGGGGTAAAGGGACAGGTAACAATACTTGCCGAGACTGCCCGCACCGCGGTAGATGCCGCAAGCGGCTTGGGCATCGAAGTCGGCCAAATCGCATCATCGCTGATCTTTAAATTGCCTTCTGGAAATCCACTCTTGGTTATCACCAGCGGACGCCATCGAGTTGATACCGAACTAGTCGCAACGAATTTAGGAATCGCCGAACTCGGTCGCGCTGATGCAAATTATGTAAAAGAAGTCTCGGGTTACTCAGTTGGTGGCGTCGCACCACTTGGTTGGATTAGCACGCCTGAGAAAATTCTGATTGATCAAGCACTCAACGATTACGAGGTGGTTTGGGCAGCATCTGGCCACCCCCATGCCGTTTACCCAACGTCTTTTGCAGAACTAGTTGCATGTACTGGCGCAACACCAATGGTCGTTGGAGATTAACCCAATAGTTCGCTAAGCAACTTCTCCACTCGGGTTTTAATTTCATCTCTGATCACTCGTACAGATTCAATCCCCTGCCCTGCAGGATCATCAAGTACCCAATCTTCGTAACGCTTTCCAGGATAGAACGGGCAGACATCTCCGCAACCCATAGTGATTACGGCATCTGATTCTTGTACTGCCTCAGTAGTTAAAACTTTTGGGGTGTTATTTGCAATATCAATTCCTACTTCAGCCATAGCTTCCACAGCAATGGGATTAATTGAATCTTTTGGCGCAGAACCTGCAGAGAGCACTTCTACGCGCCCCTGACCGAGTTCACGCATAAAGCCCGCCGCCATTTGTGAACGACCAGCATTGTGTACGCAGACGAAGAGAACTGTTGGTTTACTCATTTAACTCTCGTTTCCTGTCCTATTTGGTGAATTAATAAATTTAGTTAGCACTAACCCCAAGAGCGCGCCCAGGATCTGCGCTGCGATAAAGGGTGCAACCGAACTTGGCGCGATTCCAGCGAAAGTATCTGAGAGCGTTCTGGCTATGGTCACTGCTGGGTTAGCAAAGCTAGTTGATGAAGTAAAGAAATACGCTGCTGATATGTATGCGCCAACAAGTACTGGAATCTTGGCTTCGCTCTTTTGCGCTATGGAAGTGAAAATAATAAAGACCAACCCAGCGGTCGCCAAGATTTCACTCACGACTAGCTCAGCACCTGTGCGATCTTTCTGTGAAATCTCAATAATCGGCAAACTAAAAATGAAGTTAGCAAATGCAACTCCAATTACCGCTCCAACGAACTGTGCACCTAGGTAGGCACCAGCGAGCGAGGCGGTGATGTTCTTCCTGTAACACTGAATTGCCGTTACAACGGGATTGAAGTGGGCGCCGCTTATTGGTCCAAGCAAGGTGATTAAAATATAGAGAATAAGTCCGGTCGCCGCTGAGTTAATTGTTAGTTGCACGCCGATATCTTGTGAAAGATTGGTAGCCATAACTCCCGAGCCGATGACAACGAGCAATAGAGTGCATGTGCCAACGGCCTCAGCGATAGTTCCTCGAAGATTCACGGAACTATCATCGGCCACAGATGAGCAGGTAATCTCTCATGCCACGGAGTAATATCTGTATTTAAGATGAACCTTTCATTACAACTCTCTCCATCTTCGGCTACGCAAGCGCCTCACATCGTTCTGGTGCATGGGATGGGCTCTGCAGCCACCGCATGGAAGCCACTGACTCCGCTGCTTCAAAGTCGCTTCAACGTCATAACTGTCGACTTGCCGGGCCATGGCAAAACCCCTCTCGATAAATCACAACCTATGGATCCGCGTTCATTAGCAACTCTGGTAGTTAGGGAGGTGGAGCGAAAGCTTGGCGTTACCGAATTTGATCTAGTTGGAAATTCTTGGGGTGGATGGATCGCACTTGAAATGGCAGCTGCATATCCGCAAAAGGTTAAGAGCATAGTTGCGCTAGCACCTGCTGGATTCTGGTTGGCAACCTTTGTCCAGCGATACCCAGGAACATCAGCGCTTCGCTTCCTAGCCAAAAATTCTGCTGCACTTGCGCCAACATTTTTAAAGTTTGAATGGTCGCGCAAATTGGGTTTTGAATCCGTAAGTCCGCGTTGGCGTGAATTTTCTACGGAGCTTTGTTTAGATGCAACTTTGGCAATGGCAAATTCTCCCGGTTACTTTCCGGCTTGGGATGGAATGTTAAAAAAACGATTTGCTTCCAAAATTGATCCAGCGATACCAGTGACAATCATCTTTGGAGATTCGGATAACACGCTGCCAGAGACAACCTGTCAAGAACGCACGATGGCTCCATCTCATGCGCAATGGAAAATTTTTAGCGAGTGCGGCCATGCTCCGATGTGGGATCACCCAGAGGAAGTTGCTGCAGAAATCTTTACTGCTGCCGGTATAAATAAATGAGCGATGATCTTGTAACAGTTATCTATTTTTGGAAAATAAAACGCCGCAAAGTTGGCTTTGCGCTGCTTCGCATGGCTTTAGATCGTGGCTCACTTCGCAGATTTAAAGGTGTGCGCTTTGCCAAGATGCTCGGGGCTGGAAAAGGTGAAACCTTTACGCCACGCGATGCCGATATAACTCGTTGGGGTGCACTCTCGGTTATCGAAAGCTCAAGATTGAATGCTTTAGATGACTCCAAATTGGTAAAGCGTTGGCGAAAAAATAGTGATGCAGAAGTTCGTTATTTAGTAGATCCAATCTCTTCTCATGGCTTATGGGCAAAGGTAAATCCATTTGATTATATGAAGAGCTCTAGCGAAGGCGAAGTCGTGGCCATTACTCGCGCCAGAATCAAATGGGCCCAGAACATGCGTTTCTGGAAAGCCGTACCTCCTGTCACATCAAGTCTCCTCTCATCACCTGGCCTGTTGCAGACAATCGGAATTGGTGAGGCCCCAATTGGCTTACAAGGAACTTTTTCACATTGGCGCTCCGGAGCAGATCTCCGAAACTTCGCATATAAGGGAGCCGCCCATCAAGAAGCGATTGCGGCAACAGAACGCCACGGTTGGTATGCAGAAGAACTCTTTGCACGCTTTGCACTACGTGAAATCCGCGGTTCGCTCGATAAATAGCGGTAGTTGCTTAAGCAATTACTAGGGCAGAATTAGCCTATGTCGATTCGTCATTACAACCCCCGTAGGCGCCAGCGCCGTGGGATTTCGGATCGCTCACGACTCTTTCTATATTTAATTCTGAGTATCGCCCTTCTATTACAAGTTTCATATCCACTGCTTGAGGGCGAAGTGCTTCGCGTTGTGACAATAGCCACGGTTTATTGGGGCGCTGCTGCTATGGCGCTACATGCCTTGCTCTCTTTTGGCGGAAGATACGCACTTACCTACTTGGTAATTTCACTTACATTTGGATTCTTCATTGAGCTAATTGGAGTTGAAACTGGTTGGCCATTTGGTGTTTATAAATACGATCCATCACTTGGGCCGCAATTGATTAGCGTTCCGCTGGTCGTTCCTTTTGCTTGGGCAATGATCGCGCATCCAATTTTATGTGTCGCCCGTCGCGTAACTAAGAATTGGGTTTTTCTATACGGCGGCTTTGGAATGATGGCTTATGACCTATTCCTTGATCCGCAGATGGTTAATGGTGGTCGGTGGACTTGGGAAGTAACCGGTGCACATGTTCCTCTTACTCCAGAGATTCCATTATCAAATACCTTTGGCTGGCTCTTATCGGGTATGGCGCTAATCGCCATGTTGCACTTGGCGCTGCCGCGCGAACGTCGCAAGCAAAGTGCGAGTTATACCGCCGTTGATTTCTTCTTAATCTGGACCTGGTTCGGTGGGATCGTCTCAAATCTATTCTTCTTTGATCGCCCTGGAATTGCCTTTCTATTTGGAACCGCTTTCGGCGCTTTCCTAGCGCCATATCTATTCTCGCGCTGGCTCGGGCGCCCCTAAACTTTTTCTACCGTGCTCACTAATTTAGTTTTCTTCGCTTCCGTCGCTCTGCTTTGGTTAGCCTTAGCAAACTTCTTTACGATCCGCCGCCCCGCACCCGCAATAGAACGAAGCGAAACTGTAACTATCTTGATACCGGTGCGAAATGAAGAGGAAAACATTGCAGATTTAGTGCTTAACTTGCAGGCACAACAGTTCATAGTTAAACCAGAAATCATCTTTATTAACGACTCATCAACTGATGAAACGTCAGAGAAGTTGCAGGAAGCCCAAGATCGCGGCGCGCAGATAAAGGTAATCAACGCACCTGAACTTCCAGGTGGCTGGCTAGGTAAACCATGGGCGCTGCAGCAGGGATACCTGAAAACAAAAGGCGAGATCGTAGTTACCTTAGATGCAGATGTTCGCCTAACTACAACTGCCATTTCACAAGCGATTACCATGCTCGGTGACCGCTCATTTATCTCGCCATATCCACGTCAGATCGCTAAAACTTTCTCAGAACGTTTGATTCAACCTTTATTGCAATGGTCTTGGATGAGCACAGTGCCGCTACGCATTGCCGAAAAATCAGGACGTACGTCTTTAGCAGTTGCCAATGGTCAATTCTTTCTGGTGCGCAAAAGCGCCTTAGATCAAATCAATGGATTTACTGCGATCGCTGCGGAAGTTCTCGATGATATGGAGCTTGCGCGGACGCTGATTAAATCTGGTGAATTTGGTGGTGTAGCCGATGGCTCTTCCCTTGCACAGACCCGCATGTATAAAAACTTCGCTGAAATCAAAGCTGGCTATGGAAAATCTCTCTGGAAAGCTTTCGGCAGTCAAATCGGTAGCGCAGGTGCAATAGCTTTTCTATTTATCACCGGCATTGCTCCAGTAATTGCCTGGTTTGGTGGCCATCCACTTGGCTTCTTCGCCTATCAATTCGTAGTTATAACTCGCGCACTTAGTGCATCGCGTTCACGCGGCCGAATACTAGATTCGATTCTGCATCCGATCTCATCTGCAATCTTGATCTATTTGATAATTTACAGTTGGCGCGCACGCGGCGTTGTGGCATGGAAAGGTCGCACGCTATGAGCAAATCAATTTCTAGTAAACCAGCCGTTGCGGTAATTGGCGCTGGTATGGGCGGAATGGCAACTGCTGCCCGTCTAGCAAAAGCCGGCCACCAAGTAACTGTCTATGAAGCATCTGATCGCCATGGAGGTAAATGTCGCACTGAATGGATTGGCAACTACGCTTTTGATACCGGTCCATCACTTTTGACACTTCCAGCTGTTTATCGAGATTTCTTTCAACGTACCGGCGATGTTATGGGGCGAGTTCTGGAGTTAGTGCCGGTTAACCCATCATTTGATTACCGTTTTACTGACGGTAAGTCTGTGAAATTTGCCAACTTGTCTCGGAAAGAGACTTTAGCTGCAGTTAAAGAATCTCTCGGTGATGGCGCTGCACAGGAATGGGATCGCGTAATGCGCAAAGCCGAAGCTATGTGGGATGTTTCGCGCGAACCCTTTATCGAATCCGAACTTCGATCCGTCGCCTCACTTTTTAAGCGCCCTACTTTGCTGCGCGA